>JAUSQH010000366.1 GCA_030652895.1 Alphaproteobacteria bacterium | reverse complement strand
TTTGTCCACAGCTGTTTGTAAAAAATCCCTGAACGGCAGCGGGTCGCCGTTTTTAATCAGCGAGTCATACGCCTCATCACATTCCGTCAGAATGCTTTGGGTGTTCTTATAGGCATTGCGCAGCCTGTTCAGGATATCCTTGCGGAACATCATAATGCTCTCGCGTTCGGAACCAACCAATCTGCGCACGTCTACAGGAACGGAGTTGTCCGATTGCAAAAATGTGAGCAGCTCCGCAATTCGGGGCCGGATTCGCTGCAACTGGTATTGGTAATAGGAGACACCCTTCCACGCGCCAAACACTTCCGGGATCGCCGCAGCTTCGATGCGGAATGCGGCGATGAAGGCGGTAGCGTCACTGGACTCGGGATCCCATATGCCATCGATAAAGGATTGGGTCCGCTTTTCCGCATCGGCGGGGGCAAGACCACTATAGGCGCGCTCAACGATCGGCCGCACCCTTTGTTCGATAACCTGGCGAACTTCCAGCTCCTCCTCTTTTACGACATTCAGATATTGCTCATTAACAAGAATTTTTTTGTCGCTGAGTACAGTTTTCAAAAGAAAAGGGTCAAAAGACGGGACGTCCTCCAGAACTCGCAGTAACGCCAGATCGCTGGCATGCGCTTCGGTATCGGCCATATTGATGCCGCAATGATTTTTCATGAGATCGGCATATTTGGGCTGGCCCATAAAAATGGCGTGCCCGCCCAGATCTGGTTCGTCATGCGCTTTTGGGACGAAAATTGCTGTTTGTATCGGACGGCGGGAGCCTTTTTTTGTTGCCATACCCGGATGGCCCGGCACTGCGGACTTTAAAACCTTGTCGACGGCAAAACAGGGTTGTTTGAAGATGATGGTGTTGTTCAGCGCATCGCTCTGAAACAGACGCTCTTCGGCCTGAAGCTCGCGCGAGATATCGAGCACACGAAATGAAACCGCCGAACTGGCCTGTAAGATATTTTCAAGAGGTACTGACACTTGTGCGGCCTTCCTAGTTAGATAGGCGCACATAATGGCTAAATTATATTAGCAAATCCTGAATATATTCCCGGTCAGGCTAAAAAGCCCAACCGGGATATGATCCGCTAGAGCTGGGTCAGCATGGTCTCTGCGCCACTTTTAACGGCGCCGGCTGGGGCGTCTTCAATATTTAACTGTTTCACAACGCCATCTTCCACCAACATGGAATATCGCTTGGAACGTACGCCCAGTCCCATTTTGGTGAGGTCAAGGTCAAGTCCCAAGGCCTTGCTGAAGGCCGCGCTGCCGTCGCCGAGCATCAATACCTTGTCGCCAACATTGCGATCCTTGCCCCAGGCGCCCATGACAAACGCATCGTTCACTGAAAGGCATGCGATGGTGTTCACACCCTTGGCCTTGATTTCACTGGATTTTTCAACAAAACCGGGCAGATGCTGGTTGGAGCAGGTAGGCGTAAAGGCACCCGGCACGGCAAACAACACTACTTTCTTGCCACCGAATAGTTCCGCGGTGGTAATTGGGGCCGGCCCCTTTTCCGTCATCTGCATCAGGGTGCTTTCGGGAATTTTGTCACCTACTTTGATAGTCATCTTCTGTCTCCCTTGTTGATAGCTGGAATTATTCGCAAGCCAAGTCTACTCCGTTCGCGCCTGTTCCGCCAGTTGCACCTGCTTTTCGATGGCGAATTTTCCGTCGGAAAGGGTCAGGGTAACGGTTTGTCCGAAGACGGGCTGGGCAGGGTCAAGCTGTGTTACCGCCAGGCCGAAAACCGCCAGTCGCTTATCATTCTTATAGCTGATTTTGGGTGCCGCAAAAAGCAGATCGGCCGGGCCATCGGCAAACATATCCGGTGTGCTGAAGCCCCTGGTCGCCTCGGCTTTGACCAGTAAAACTATTTGTTCGCCATCTTTGTGCAGGTAGACCTCGTGGATGCGGTAGGGACTGTGTTCATCCTGATAGCGGGGAACGCGGCCTAATGCCTTGCGAAGCGCATCGTGCCCTGGTGTGGCGTTCGCGGGGCCGGGCGGCAGAGTCAGGTGAAGCGCGGCCTGTTCCGGCACGCAGATATCCTGACATACCGCATAATCCACCTGAATTTCCAACTGGACGGGTTTGGCCGGGTCCTGCGGCCGTATATAAAATGGAAATATCACTGGCCCGTCATAGCCGTATGATTCCAGTCCCTGCACAGAAAGCCGCTTGGGCGCCGGCCATTTGATTTGCGGCAAGGCGGTATTGTCATGCACACGAAATGTAAAAACCGGCGGCAGGCCACTTTCACCCGGCGCGCGCCAATAGGTTTTCCAGCCGGGGCGCGGTTCGATCCGTAGACCAACCAGCATTGGCCCGCCATCACCCAATCCGGTTGCGGCACCAAGCAGTTCGACGCGTGAATAGTTTGGTGCGGCGTCCCCGCTTGCAGATACGAGCGCCGCCGCCAAAAAAATTATAAAACTTGCAAACCAGCGTACTATCAGAGCGCCAACTCCAACTCGATTTCGTCGATTTCATCGTAAAGTGGAATATTATTTTTTCCGACCGGTGCAAAGCTCTGCTGGCGCATGCGGCGATGCAGCGCCTTGAGGCGAAAGCCGCGCCGCTGAAAAAATCCCAATGCGCGCAGATTGTCGCTCGTGGTCAGCACCCACAGATGCGTACAGCCTTCGGAGCGGGCAAAGCTGACCAGCGCATCAAACAAGGCTGCGCCAATGCCACTATTCTCGTGCAGACTGTCGAGAGAGACCAATTCGCACTGATCATCAAGCAGATCATAGCTCAACAGTCCAACCGGCGCCGCGCCGCCTCTGCGGGCGATAAAACCCGGCAGTTCGCAGATATCATGCTGCCTGCCCTTGCTGAAAAAAATAGTCGAACCATTACGTCCGGTTATCAATTCGGCGATCCATGTACCGTCTTCAGCCTTTCGCCGCTCAACACGCAAGTACGAATTATTCAGCTCACGAAGAATCTCGTCCCGGTCGCCGTCAAGTTCAGGCGGCGCGCCACGGGTTGAAGGGTCGGGAAACGCGGACAATTTGACGGGATTACCCGCCATATGCAACGTGCCGGCTACCGGGTCCTGAGCCGTCACCACCATATTGCGGACCTTGATTTGCGGGTCGGCAAGAATTTGTGCCACATTGTTGATCGGCCCGGCAGGAACACCGCGTTGATGCAGTTGCGTCAGCCAGTGCGCGACCGTATTTTTCTGCAACGCCAGTTCGAAGCACAGCTTCAGCGCTTCGACATTTTTGTTACGTAGCGGGCCACTGGTAAAGCGCGGGTCGTTTTGCAATTCCGGGAGGCCAAGCGCTTCGAGAGACAGGTGAAACAGCTTGTCATTACCCGCAGCAATAATCACATAGCCATCCTGGGCGGCATACGCTTCGAATGGCGATATCGATGGGTGGCGCGCGCCAAGAGGCCCTGGAATTTCTCCCGTGGTGAAATAGCGCACAATGGCGTTTTCCAGAATTGCCAGCTGGCAATCCAGCATGGCGACGTCGACCTTGACGCCTTTGCCCGTTTGGGTGCGATGATGTAACGCCGACAGAATACCGATGGACGTGAACAAGCCCGCCGTGATGTCTCCGATCGAGCTGCCGACCCGGGTTGGCGGGCCGCCGGGATACCCTGTCAGGCTCATAATTCCGCCCATGCCCTGTACCACCATGTCATAAGCCGGACGGTCAGAATAAGGGCCGGTATGACCAAATCCGCTGGTGGCGGCATAGATCAGACGGGGATAGCGCGGCTGCAACTTATCCCACCCGTAACCCAGCTTTTCCATGGTTCCGGCGCGGTAATTTTCCACCAGCACATCGGCATGATCCAGCAGTTGTTCAAAAATCATGCGGTCCGCTGGCGCCTTGAGATCCAGCGCAATGGAGCGCTTCCCCCGGTTAAGTGACATAAAATAGGCCGAGCGTTCCCCAATGAACGGCCCAAATGCTCGGGCATCGTCACCACCTGCGGGCGTTTCGACCTTGGTGACGGCGGCCCCCAAATCCAGTAACGTCATGGTGCAATAAGGCCCCGCCAATACCCGTGAAAGGTCGATCACCTTAATGCCGTTCAATGGTCCATTATGGGGCCCCGGCTGTGGCATGGCGCTATATCCCTGATTTGTTGCTGTCATGCTGTCATGCTGTCGAGGTTATCTAATCCGGATCCGGTTGCAGCCGCACGGCGTCCAATGCATCTGCCTGCTTCTCGCGTTCGTGGCGCGCCGCATCACGGACCGGCTTTGGCAGCCCGGACTTTACGCGGTTTTGGCTGGCTGTTTTAAGCGCCGCCTGTTTTTTGCGCTGTTTGCGCGCCTTATTTAGATTGATGATCTCGGTCATGGAGACATTATCTACGTTGCGCTATGGTTTTACCAGAACAGAAACATAAGGTTAGATTCGCCAAATGCGGCCAGCGCGCAAGTTCAAACGTCCGGCGTCCCGTTTCAGGAAGATTGCAATCGGCCTCGTAATTGTGCTGATCGGCATAATCGCGGCTGCGCTGATATTGCCCGGCTATATTGACTGGAACCGTTTCAGGGGCGAGATCGAACAGCAGGCCAGCGCCATCACCGGGCGCCAGGTGCGCATTGACGGCGCAATTGGTTTTAGCTTGCTACCGCGTCCGTCTCTGAGCATTGAAAATGCCACGCTTGCAAATAGCACAGGCGCGTCCGAGCCTGTCATGCTTGGTCTGGAACGGCTGGAGGTGCAGCTTGGTATATTGCCGCTGCTTTCCGGGAAAATTCAGGTGGCGAATTTCCGGCTGACCGCTCCGGTGCTGAATCTGGAAACATCGCCCGATGGCACCAACAACTGGAACTTTCTGTCCCGAACGGCAGCGCAGCCCGGTATTCGTTTTGATCACGTCCTGATCGAACGCGGCAGGGTGCGCTATCGTAACCATGTCACCGGCGCCGACGTCGCGGCGGAAGAAACGGATTTACAGCTTTCCGCCGTGTCGCTGCAGGGGCCGTTTGAAGTGCGAGGATCGTTACGGCTGCAAGATGTGCCGGTCCGTCTTGATGCGGCGCTTGGAGTATTTGCGCAAGGACGTGCCACTCCGGTCACTGTGAAATCGGTTCTGGACGGCGATACTGGCGTCGATTTTGCCGGAAGCATTTCCACCGAAGGCGATGTAACGGGAAATCTGAATAGCCAGGGTACAGATTTAACAGGTTTGATTACCGCGATTGCACAATTGGGCGCGCCTGCAATGTCCGGCATTCAGCCTGCAATGCTGCGCCGTCCGTACCGGATTGAAAGCGCTGTTGCCCTTGGCGCTGACAGCCTGAAGTTCGATAAAATAAAACTGGACCTTGGCGAAAACGCACTTACGGGAAGTCTCGTTATCGACACGCGCTCAGCGCCGGTTTTTGAAGCCATATTGAATGCCTCAAGTCTCGATCTGGATTCGTTTCGCGCTGTCGTTTCACCTGCCGCCCCGGCGCAAGGCTCGCCAGAAAACAGCTTCAGCATCCCACGTGATTTATCTGGCGCCGTGCGTTTTACCAGCAACGCCATTAAACTGAATGATGGTCATATCCGTGGGGTCGTTCTTGCCGCCACAGTGGCTGACGGCATTGTAACCGTCGATGATCTTGGCGCGCAATTTCCCGGCAGCGCGGCAACCCGGATTTCCGGCAAGCTGAACACAGCCAGCGGCCAGCCGCATTTCACCGGTAAGCTGGATCTGCGTGCCGAAAACCTGCGCGGGTTGCTTGGCTGGCTAGGCATTGAAGCGCTTAACATACCTGAGCGCAGCCTGAGCCGCGCGGTATTCACGGCGCTACTCGATCTGTCGCCGGAACTTGCGCACTTGTATGAAATCGCGGCGGAGATAGATTCGTCAATCCTGACAGGCAGCCTGGCCCTGGCAATGCGCGAACGAACCGCGCTGGGGATCGATCTGAATATCGACCAATTGAATGTGGATAACTACCTTCCGCAGGGAAATGAACATGTTCAGAATGCTCCGGCTACGGATGACACCGCACCCGGTCCCGCGCCAGACACAGGAACGGGATGGACGGTGGCGCGCAGCCTGATTGACCGGTTTGACAGTAATTTTATTATGTCGGTTAATTCGCTTACCTATCGGGGTGTACCCATTTCGAAACTGCGGGCCGAGGGCGCTGTTGTCGACCGCGCCCTGATCGTACAGAGCGTTGCTGTCGGCGATCTGGCTGGTACCGCCATCAGTATTAGCGGGGTGCTGAGTAATTTTGCGGCAGCCGTGCAGGGGGAGATCAACCTTCGCCTTGCATCCAATGACCTTAGCGGGTTGGCGCGCACAATTGGCGTCGATTTGCCTGTGCCTGGCGCGAAGTTGGGGAAATCTTCCATCGAGGCAAAATTCCTGCTCGCTGATGCAGGTGTTGAAGCGGTGATTGATTCCCGTATTGGTGAAACCGTACTACAGATATCGGGTAGCATGAACGGTCTGGCGCCTGGTATAATTGCTCCTGCCGGGGAACAAACAACGCTTAAGGCGCACGTGTCGCTCGCCAACCCCAGCCTGCGTAAAATTGCCGTGCAGACCGGTCTGGAGATTTTTCCGACTCCGGCCGAGGATGCCGCCGGCATTGCCTTGACCGCGGAATTGGCCAGCTTACCAGCGGAGGTCAGTTTAAGCGCGCTGAACGGCACGATCGGCACAACCGTCGTGCAGGGCCATGCCAGTTGGAACACTTCCGGGGCAAAGCCATTACTGCGCGCAGAACTAACGGCCAGCGCAATTTCAGGGGATAGTTTCTCACAGGCAACAGAGGTTGGCCGCGCGCGCAATTCATCCCCGGGTCAAAAGCTGCCATGGTCCGGGGCGCCGTTTAATCTGTCTTATCTTGATCAGTTTGATGCGGACGTAAAATTTGAGGCGGAGCGTTTTTCGGCCCGTGGATATGATATTATCAAACCGTCTCTGGTCATTGAAATACGCGACGGGCAGGCAAGCCTGAATCAGTTTGCCGGCAATCTGTTCGGGGGCGAAGCCAGCGCCACCGCGAGCCTGCGTGGCGGCGCCGGCGTTCCGGAATTTAGCACAAATTGGAAGTTGCAGGGGGCGGATATGGAAGCAGCAAGCGCGGCGCTTTCCGGTTCACCTGCAATTGCTGGCCGCCTGGATTTTACGGGGGCAGTCAAAGGTACGGGGGCCAGCAGCTTTGCCCTTGCCTCCAGCCTCGAGGGACAAGCCCAAATCACCGCCAGCAACGGGTTCATTCGGGGCATGGATCTGCCCGCCTTCAGCGCCCGGCTTGCCACTCTGGATCGCGCCGCTGATTTTGTGGGGCTGGTCAATACGGTATTGCCGGGCGGGAATACTCCCTATACGCGTCTTAGCATACCATTTACGATCAGTCAGGGAGTAGCGCAAAGCAACAACCCTGTGATCGGAATAGATTCGGCAACGGGAGGTTTAGAGGTCAGCATCGACCTGCCACGCTATTGGGTGAATGCCGAGGCCAGTCTAACCCTGAACGAGCATATGAATGCCCCACCTTTGGGCATCGCCTATATCGGTTCCCTGAACGATCCCGAGTACAGCTTGCGCACCAGCAGACTGGAAAATTATTTCACGCAGGCCCTGTTATCAAAAAGCCTGCAGCGCGTGATCAACAACAGGCAAGCGCAACCAGCCCCGGCGCCCGCCGTGACCGCGCCGCAAGCTGCGCCGCAACAAGCGCCGCCGCCAAAAGAAAACAAGGCCACAAATGTTATTAATAGTATTCTCGACGCTATAATAGGGGACAAGCCCAGATGAAACGCCTGTTTGCGATATTTTTGCTGATCTTGTTTTTGGGCGTGGCGGGGCTCGGTTATCTAGCGTTTGTTGTCCTGGAAAAGACACCTCTTGTTACAAATCGATCCGCCGTGGCCACCTCACAACACGCGGAGCGCGTTAAGTATCTGATTGAGCGCTATCAGGCGGGAGCCACGCAGGGCGGATCCGAAGCCGAACTTCGCGTGACGGAACGCGATCTGGAAAGTCTGTTGGCCTTTGCGGCACGGGGCGTTCCGGCGGCGCGGGCGGACGCCCAGATTTCGGCGCAAGGACTGGAAGCAAGAATGACTATTGGGTTGCCCGCAAACCCGCTCGGGCGCTATCTCAATCTTAGTTTCGGTTTGCTTCCGTCTGAACAGGGGGTACTGCTTCGCCATGTCACGATTGGCGGAGCTTCGTTTCCACCGGGTTTGCTACTTCCGTTGCTCGGTTGGGGGCTCGATTCTATGCTTGGAGAAGGAAGCGGCGACAGTGTAATCAGCACAATAAGTGCAGTGCGCTTTTCCTCCCAGGCGATGACAATGGTATATGCTCCGCCGGACGTAGCAGTTTCCGAAGACCTGATGTCACGCATTGCCGACCCGGAAAGGGTGCAGGTATACTATATGCGGCTGCAGGAGATTGCGGCTGAACTACGTGGCGGCTATACGTCGCTTACCCGTTATATGGCGCCGTTATTTGAGCTGGCCGTACATCGCAGCACGTCTGCCGGGGCTGACGCAGCAGACGAAAACAGGGCGGCGATCCTGGCGCTGGCGATTTATTTTGGCGACAGCCGTATAGCAAAATTGGCAGGCAATTCAAACGGCAAGTATTTTTCCGGATCTAAATTAGGCAGCCACAATGTCACTGTGAAAGGCCGTCACGATCTGGTGCAGCATTACCTTACATCTGCCGGATTACAACTTGCAGCAGGCGTTGATATTGCCAACGCGATCGGCGAATTTAAGGAATTTGCCGATACTCTGCGCGGTGGCAGCGGCTTTAGCTTTTCCGATATTGCCGGGGATCGTGCGGGGGTAGCGCTTGCCGAACGCGCAGTGAACGCCGAAGATGCGCAGCGGATTCAGACTGTTCTTTCCCAGGTAAAAAGCGAGGCTGATTATTTCCCGGACATTGCGGGTCTGCCGGACAATTTGACCCAGGACGAATTTGAACGCCGTTATGGAGATGTGGAAAGTGCGCGGTATCTGGAGTTAGTGGCAGAAATCGAACGCCGCATTTCCCGGATTCCGGCTTATGGAGGCGGATGATGCAAGGCAGTATGAGCGGAAAATTGTGTCTGATTACCGGTGGCACTGATGGCATAGGCTTCGCGACCGCGCGTGAACTGGCGGCGCGCGGCGCTCGGTTATTGCTGGTTGGTAAAAACCCGGACAAAGGCGCCGGCGCGGCGGCTCAAATTGTGGCCCAGGCCGGGCAGGGCAGTGCGGAATTTTTGCGCGCCGATCTTTCATCGCAACTTGAAATCCGCAATCTCGCGCAGCAAATACACAGCCGGACCGATCACATTGACGTGCTTGTCAACAATGCCGGGGCGATGTTCCTGAAACGGCAGGAAAGCGCTGACGGGATCGAGATGACATTTGCGCTGAACCAGCTCAGCTATTTTCTTTTGACTAATCTGGTGCTGGATTTAGTCGCCAAGGCGCCGCAAGCGCGTATCGTAAATGTCTCCTCGGATTTACATAAGGGGCAGCAGCTTGATTTTGACGACCTGCAAATGCGCAATGGCTATAGCGGTATGAAGGCCTATGGCAAATCAAAGCTGGCTAATATTTTGTTCAGCAACGAACTCGCCCGGCGTCTGCAAGCGCAGGGGGTGGCTGTAAATTCTCTGCATCCTGGTTATGTCAATTCCAGTTTCGGCAAGAACAATGGCGCGCTTATGGGTGGGGTGATGGCGTTAAGCTCAAAGTTATTTGGCATCTCGACGGAGAAAGGCGCCCAGACCAGTATTTATCTGGCGTCTGCGCCCGAAGCTGCGGCGGTCAGTGGGAAATATTTCGCCCATTGCCGTGAGATACGGCCATCGCCAGAGTCACAATCAGAGGATGCCGCAAAACGTCTGTGGGCTGAGTGCGAAAAGCTGACGGGAGTAGCGCCATGAAAAAAACAGACATCTCCCTGCCTGTCGACATCGATGCGGTGAAAGGCTTTATGGATCCCGCGGAGGGCGCAGCGCTGCACGATGCAGCCTTTGGCGCCGCCGAACGCGGACCGGTCATGGAGATCGGATCTTACTGCGGAAAATCCACCGTCTATCTGGGCACCGCCTGCAAGGCGCGCGGCGCATTGTTATATGCATTGGATCATCATCGCGGATCAGAAGAAAACCAGCCCGGATGGGAACATCATGATCCTGACACGTGGGATGCCAGAGTAGACGCCATGGACACGATGCCGTTTTTTCGTAGCACGATAAGACGTGCGCAACTGGAAGATACGGTCATTGCAATCGTCACCAAATCCAGGCTGGCGGCGCGGCATTGGAATATACCGCTGTCAATGCTGTTCATTGACGGCGGCCACGCGCTTGAAATGGCGATGATTGACTATCGCGGTTTCAGCCCGCATGTCATGCAGGGCGGCATCCTCGCCATTCACGATATTTTTTCCGACCCAAAGGATGGCGGCCAGGCGCCCTATGAAATTTATAAACTGGCGCTGGCGTCGGGAATGTTCGAGGAGCTAGCGATGGTAAAATCGCTTGGACTGCTGCGACGCATCCTCGTCTAGCACGTCAATGAACAAACGTGATGCCGCCGTAACGCCGCACAGTGCGTCGGCCGCCAGCAGAACGGCTCCCGCCGTCCATGCCGGCATTTCCTCTGGCCACGGAATATTATCCACTATCTGGTATCCCATCCAGTATGCGCCGCTTACATGCCTGTATTTATGCACCCAGCTAAACAGTTCCATTGCCCGCACCGGCTGACCGTTGGTAAGCAGCGCCAGCACAAGCTCGCACGTTTCGGCAACGGTGATCCAGGGTTCATCCGATACGCACCGGCAACCATGATCTTTTTCTATGAACACATTCCATTTTGCGGCAATGCGTGAATATGCGGCTTCCCCGCGCAGCGCGCCTGACAGCACCGGATAATACCAGTCCATCGAAAAGCGTTCCTTGGATTCCCACGTGCGGTCGAAGCGGTGCGGCTTGTGACGCAACGCTTCCCCAAGCCGTACGCGCGCCCGTGCCCACTCCACATGGGGTTCGTTTAATTCCCGGGCAATATGAATGGCGCATTCAAGGCTCTTGTAGATGGAAGAACAACCCGTGAGCAGCGCATCGTCTGCGTCACGCGAATCCCACGCAGCCCAGCGGATTTCGCCATGTTCCGATTGCAGAGACAGGACAAAACCCATGGCCGCTGAAACTGCGGGCCACATGCGCACCAGAAAACTCCTGTCCCCGGTCACCAGATAATGGTGCCACACGCCAACTGCGATATAGGCGCAGAAATTGCTGTCACGCACCGGCGTTTCGCCATGCTCTGCGTCTGCTTTGAAGGTGCCTTTTTCCAGATCTACGGGAACCGAGGCGCCCAACTCTCCCCACCAGGAACCATCCGCCAACTGATTATCTATCAGCCAGTCATAGGATTTTATCGCCGCGTCCCAATGCCCCAGAATGCTTAACCCCATAGCGGCTTCAACATGGTTCCACGGGTCCACTACACCGCCATCAAACCACGGAATCGCGCCGTCGGGGCGTTGCAGACTTAGAATTCTGGCCGCCGTGCCATCAAAGAAATTTGGAGGAAACTGACCCTTTGCCAAATATAATTTTTCCATATTGTGCCTTCCTACAATGCTCTGCCGAAATACATGACGACGCTTTTGCCCATGATCGGGCTTGTGAACTTATCCAGAATACGGGTGAATAAAGGCTGTTGGAGGATATCCCATTCCAAAAATCGCCTGTACAGTCGGACAGCGTGTGAAGTTTCCTTGCTGTCCCACATCATGCATTGTAGCCACCAATAGGGTGAATGCAAACCATGCGCCCAATGACGTCTTACAAAGTGCAACCCGCGGCGCTCAATATCGCGGCGTAAAACGCCGGAACGAAAAATGCGAATATGCCCGCCGGGAGAATTGGCGTAGCCATCGGGGCTAAGCTTCCAGCAAATCCATTCCGGCCAGGTGCGCGGCACACTGACCGCAAGGGTTCCACCGGGTTTCAACACCCGGTACACTTCGTCCAGCACCGTCTGGTAGTCGGGAATATGTTCCAGTACTTCCGAGCACAGCACCAGATCAAAGCAGCCATCGGGAAATGGAAGCGTAAGTGCGTTCGCCTGCGCAAAACTGCAATAGCGTTGCGGATTGGATTCCAGATCAGGGTTCAGTTCCAGCCCCAGCCGGGCCTTGCGTAAATCCTCATAGCCCAGATCGACGCCTACCGCGTGCAGCCGCCTGGCGAAATATAGCGCATGCAGGTGCCGTCCCTCCCCGCATCCAAGGTCAAGCACGACATCTCCATCGGATATGTCGAGCCGCTCAATTTCGATTGTGCGCATGGCGATCCAGCAAACGGTAATAATATTCTGTCAGATTTCGTGCACATAATGGCCAGCTGAATTCGCGCACGATACGTTCGCGGCCCAGCGGTCCGAGCAGTTCGCGTTTGGCCGGATCGCGCAACAGCGCGGCTATCGCACCGGCCAGCGCATCCGCATCCCCGGCCGGTACAATCACACCGGCATCGCCAACGACCTCTGGCAGCGCGCCGCCGGTTGTCGCGACCAGCGGCACACCGCAGGCCATGGCCTCGCCCGCCGGAAAACCAAAGCCTTCATACAGAGACGGGCTGACGGCGACAGTTGTCTCTGCATATAGCCGCCTGATTTCATCGTCGGTGACGCCGCTGACAAAGCGTACTTTCGACTTGATGCCAAGTTTGTCCAGCAGCCGTTCTGTTGGCCCCGCACGCAGTTTACCCACCACGACCAGTTCAAGATCAGGAAACTCTTTCAGCAGCTTGCCATAGGCCCGCACTAGATAAACCAGACCCTTCAGCGCGACGTCGGCGCTGGCGGTCGCCATCAGCCGGTTGGGCTTTCGCGCGATTTCCGGCATGGGCCGGAAGGTTTCACAATCAATGCCTTCGAAGATAATTTCCATCTGCTCCGGCTTTACACCGAACTGTGCAATCAGGTCGCGACAGGTTGATTTCGATACGGCAATGATATTGGGCAACTGCCGGGCGACGCGAATTTGCATCTTCACAAAGCGATGCCAGCGCCAGGACAGGAATTTGTAAAACGGGTTTGTCTGGGCTTCGATCGCCAGCTTGCGGTCCATGGTGATCGGATGATGGATGATGCTGACGACCGGCAGTCCCATGCGCTGCAAATCCAGCAGGCCCGGGCAGATGGTCTGATTATCATGCACCAGATCATATTCGTGCACCCGGTCCTTCATATAGTCGGCCAGGCGGCGGCCAAAGGTATAGATTTCGGGAAATCCGCCAGACATGTGGATAAAATACTCGGCCCAGTCCACGGGGTTTTTCCAGCGGTCCAACGGCAGCCCGAATGACGGCCACTTCGCGGCATACAGATCCAGCGAGGGTAGCTTGATCAAGCCGACACGCGGATCGAGATGCGGATAGGGTGGGCCGGAAATCACATCCACATGATGACCCAAATCCACCAGGGCGCGGCTGAAATGGCGCATGTAGACGCCCTGACCGCCCGTATAGGGATCACTGCGGTAGCTGGGCAGCAATATCCGCAACGGCCTGTCCCGGTGCGGCAGACTGGTCTCCTGGCGCGGCTTGCGCATCTCAGGAATGATGGTTTCGATGTTCATGGCCTATCCCAAAAAATTAACAAAATTGTTCATATTCGATTCAAAATCAAGCCCCGGAGTTCATTCTGGTTCTAATTCACCGATATGGGGGGAGATTCCGCCGTTTCCGGCGGGTTTCCGGCTGGACCTGCATGATGGTGGTGCAGCCGCCACAGCCGCCCTTCGCGAATAAACACGTTGGTCGCGACAAGATAATTCCCTCCAAGCGCCTCATGGCAAAGCACATATGCGCATTCGCCCAGCAAAACCGGTTTAGGCGCCAGACAGCGCACATCGGGCGGACTTGGACCTTGCAGGATCGCCCGAAAACTTTCCAGCACCGCAATGCGTCCAATTACCGGGTTCCAGCCGGGATGGGTGCAACTGATGGTTGGGACATTGGCCCAGATTTCCTCCAGTCCCCTCATGTCGCGCGCGGCAAAGGCGCGGTAAAAAAACTCATTGGCAAACAGCAGGGCTTCGCTATTGCTCATGGGGTTACCTCATTATTTAAAGACAGCTTTTCCATCATCACATGGCGTTCGGGCCCCAATGGCGGTCCAAGCAGTTCACCATTGCGGGTTCGCCCACGCAACAAATAGCGGGTGATGCGCAGCAATATGTCCGGATCCTGCAATGCCAGGTTCGGATTTTCAAGCATGTGAAAACCGCGCATCAGCGCCCGCATTACTTTTATATCGCCGCGTGAGGCCGGGCGTATGCCATCCTCGAAGAAACGCCGCGCCAGACGGGCGCGTAAATTGGGGTGATAGTCACCGTTACGCAAAGCGTGCGCACGGCGGATGGACTGGGTGTCCTGCCGGACCATCAGATCATAATAAGGTCGGATTTCGCGGCGCATCATGGTGTCGAACAGCAGGGCGCGCTCAAATGAATTGCTGCTTTTCGTGAAAATGCCGGCCAGCAAATGCGCCTGCAAAAAACCCGCCGAACACCCCCGGCCATACAACGGATTGCTGCACACCGCCGCGTCGCCAATGACAAAAAAGTTCAGCGCCACCGGATTGCCGCGCGCACAAAAATGCCGCCAGTGACTGCGCAGCCCACCCATCGCAAACACCTGTGACATCGGCTCGGCGCGGGCCACATCCGTCCATGGTGCAACACCGGGAAGCAACGCGCAGATATGATCAAAAATTTCCGGAACGCGCACGGCGTCGCATAATTGCGTCTCAATCTCCGGCGCCGCAAGGGTTAGCGAAAACCAGCCATTGTCAGCGCGAAATACACCATATTTCAGATAATCAAGGTCCCCCACGGTCGGGTGAACGCCGCGGGGCGGCTCTTGCATATTCGCGCGTAACCGGTAATGCCGGGTAAAATAGAAAATACCGGCCGGCGCCGTTTCTTCCTGAATACTTACTCCGGCTTTTTCAAGCCAGGCAATACTGCGCGATCCGCGTCCCGAAGCGTCAATCACCAGATCGGCGCGGAACTGCTGTGGCGTGCCGTCCTTCTCAAACTCCACGCCCGTTACACTAATCGGCGCGCCCTGCCGCTCATAAAGCAAGCCCCGCACCTTGCAGTCAGATAAAATTTCTACATTGGCCATCGCCGCCACGTGACGGCGCAGAACCAGTTCCAGTGTTACCCTGCGGCTGGAAACAAAGCTGAGATCGGCGTCTTCTGGCGCTGGAATGTAGTCGGCAAGCAAACCCGGCGGCAATCCATCCCTGAATTCCAGAATGCGGCAGCCAGCGGCAGTCATGTCCGCGAGCAACCCCGGATAATGATCGCGCATTAAATTGGTCAGACGCGACAGGAAAACATGGCTGTGCCGCATTTGAGCAACCCCGCGCCGCGCCCAACCCGAAAAGGCGGCCTCTGGTCCACCTTCGGGCGGAGCGCCGTCACGCTCGATCACTTGCACCCGCCAACCCAGGCTTCCCAACGCCAAGGCCGCCGCAAGGCCCGAAAATCCCGCACCAATTATGATAACCTGTTGGGGATTTGAGGCCTGTTCCACTTAGGGCATATCCAGTCGGTTTGAATCAGTTGGCAATTAAACATACTGGATGAAGCTGCTCTAACCGTTTTCATACGAGAGCAGTTTTATCCGGTTGGCTTTAACATTACAGTCAGATCTATCGGGACATTGCTTAACAGGCTGCGGAAAAACATTCCACACCCGCGGGTTTCCGGTTGTCATAAAGTGATTTGAAGAAGTTTTGCGGTGTCATTGTCGCGCGCCACATAATGTTGGTGCGCCACATGAAGCCTACACCACCCGCGCCGTTCCCTGGAACCTTGCCCCCACCATTTCGGGAAAATAGTGGTGAGCCCAGCAGGATTCGAACCTGCGACCCCCTGATTAAAAGTCAGATGCTCTACCAACTGAGCTATGGGCCCTGGGAAGACGTCTCGAACGGCATTTTACCGGATCCATTGCACAAATCCGGGAAAAAGCAGTAGACGCTTGTGGGTGGCAATGTGTGCATAGTAGCCTAGCATGCAGGATGCAACCATAAAAACGCGATTAAACCGTTAGGGAGGGAAGGAACATGTCAGGACCATTAGAGGGCTTACGGATAATCGACGCGACCAGTATCGTGTCGGGGCCGTTTGCAACAACGATTCTGGGGGATCAGGGGGCGGATATTATCAAAATTGAGCAGCCCGGGCTGGGTGATCTGATCCGCTATATGGGACTGATCCGTAACAATATGAGCGCGGTCTTTGCAGTGTTGAACCGCAATAAGCGCTCAATTGCGGTGAATGTCGCCAAACCTGAGGGCAAGGAGCTGATCTATGATCTGGTGCGCAAGGGCGATGCCTTTGTGCAGAACTACCGCCCCGGCGTGGCCGAACGTATGGGCATCGGCTATGAGCAGTTGAAAAAGATAAACCCTGACATTGTCTATGTGTCGATCAGCGGATTTGGCGATAGTGGCCCCTATGCAAACAAGCGGGTCTATGACCCGATTGTGCAGGCCATTGCAGGATATACCGACGTGCAGGGCGACCCCAAAACCGGCAAACCGGAAATCGTGCGCACCATCGTTATCGACAAGGTGACCTCGTTAACTGCGTGCCAGGCCATTACGGCGGGTCTGCTGGCCAAGGCGCGGGGCAAGGGCGGCCAGCACATCAAACTTTCCATGCTGGATGCCTCGTTGCAATTCCTGTGGTCGGACGCGCTGGCGAATTACATCTATGTCGGCGAGGAAAAGGAAGGGCGTCCCAATCTGTCCGATCTGTACCGGGTTTTTGCAACCCAGGATGGCTATATCACCAGCATCGTTTCTTCTGATTCCGAATGGCAGGGCTTTTGCCGCGCCATGAAACGGCCGGAACTTTCCGATGATGAGAGATACGCCACCATCGCCGCGCGCGGCAAAAACGCTTTCGAATTGTGGGATATTGTCGAGGCGGAGTATTTGAAATACGGCAGCACGGAACTGATGGCGCTACTGGATGGCGAAGACGTGCCCTGCGGCGTCGTCAACCGGCGCGACAGCCTGCATCTGGATCCGCAGATTGTTCAGCAAAAATCACTGCTGGAGATCAAACATCCCACCGCGGATGTCACCATGCGTTCGCCGCGCCCGGCCACGCAATTTGGCGACGCCCCATGGGAGGTAGAGCGCCACGCGCCAATGCTGGGCGAACATACCGATGAGGTGTTGCGTGAGGTGTTAGGCAAAGACGATGCGGCTATCAATAGCCTGCGCGAAAAAGGCGCGATTGGCTGACGATATGGTGGAGCAGTGGGGGAGGCCGGTCGGCTTCCCCCAAATACCTGTCTATTTGGTGTCGAAACTGTAATTGTTCATGCTGAAAAAGCGGCTTTTGAGCCACATTTCCACACCGGTAACGGGACGGATAATCGGGTTATCCCCGTGGCGGTCGAAATAATAGCTGTTTGACGCCTTGCAATCTCCGGCATTAAAAATTGTCGTGTGCATGCGTTTTTGCACCTTGGCGAAATTGGCGTCGTTCGCCGCTTTCGTCACTTCGACATAATTGGCATTGCGCCTTCTGGCCGTCTTGAGGCAGCGCACAAGATGCATGGACTGGGTGTCGATCATGCCAAAGAATGATGCGGTGCAGACGCTGTAGGGCCCGAACATCATGAAATAATTCGGATAGCCGGGTACGGTGGCACCTTCAAACGCCTGATAACGGTTTTCTTCCCACCAGTCGCTGATGGCGATGCCGCCTTTGCCCACAATGGCGAAGGTCGGCACACTGCCTTTTTCAAACACCTGAAAGCCGGTCGCGGCCACCAGTGTGTCGATCTGGCGCTCTGTGCCGTCCTGGGTAACGACGCCATTCTCGGTAATTTCCGTGATCGGATCGGTGACCAGATCCACGTTCTTTTTGTTGAACACCGGATAGAATTTGTTGGTGAAGCTGGGCCGCTTGCATCCGAAATCATATTTCGGGATCAGCTTTTCCGCGATAGCCGGGTCCGTTACCTGTCTTTTGATATGCTCAACGCATTTGCCTTCGATCCACTTGCCGCCAGCCTTGAAATATTTGTTGAACACCAGCAGGTTGATCATGACGATGTCCGTCAGGATCACGGTCATAATGCGCGCCACGCGTTGCGCGCCGGGAATTTTTGCGAAGATATTTTGCAGGCGCGGTGAAATTGGCATATCGGATTTCGGCAGCAGCCAGATGGGGGTGCGCTGATACACATCCATATGCTCCACCGCATCGGCGATTTCGGGTATGGCCTGAATGCTTGTGGCGCCGGTGCCGATCCATCCGACCTTTTTGCCCTTGAAATCATAGGAATGATCCCAGCGGCTGGTGTGGATGACCTTGCCCTTGAATTTATCCAGGCCCGGAACATCGGGCATTTTCGGCAGGGTCAGAAAGCCGGTGGCGCTGACGATATAGCGCGACGTGAAGGTTTGCCCGGTTGCCGTGTGCGTCACCCACACATTGCGGGCTTCGTCATAGACGGTTTTGGTCACCTCCACCCCATAGCGCATATGCGGGCGCACGCCATACTTGTTGACGCAATGATCGGCATAGGCCTTCAGCTCCGGCCCCGGCGCATACAGGTTTGACCAGTGCGGGTTCTGCTCGAATGAATAGGAATAGCTCAGCGTCGGCACGTCCACCGCAAGGCCTGGATAGGTATTATCGCGCCAGGTGCCGCCGGCGCTTTCCGCCTTTTCAAGAATGACAAAATCTCCGAAACCGTTTTTCAGCAGCCGGATGCCCGTGCCGATGCCCGAAAACCCGGCCCCGATGATCACAATCTCAAAATCAAGTTCCGGATCGTCATAGTCCTGTTCAACTGCCTGCGCCATTGCCTCATGTCCCTCGCGTTTCTGATGGAGTGTTCCATATTGATTGAGGGCATAATAAGACAAGCGTATTCAATACGCCAACAGATAATACCCTACCGCTTTGGCGCGCTCTTACCCCGCTGCGCGAGCAGGTCCAGCGCCACGTCGACGATCATGTCTTCCTGGCCGCCGACCATGCGTCTGCGGCCCAGTTCGACCAGTATGTCGCGGGTGTCGATGCCGTAGATCTGGGCGGCGGTTTCCGCATGGCGCAGGAAGCTGGAATAGACGCCGGCATACCCCAGTGTCAGGGTTTCGCGGTCGACCTGCACCGGGCGGTCCTGCAGCGGGCGTACCAGTTCCTCGGCTGCGTCCATCAGGGCGAACAGGTTGCAGCCGTGCTTGAAGCCGATGCGGTCAGCGTAAGCGATGAACACCTCTAGGGGCGCGTTGCCCGCGCCAGCACCCATGCCGGCTAGCGAGGCGTCAATGCGCACCGCGCCGTGCTGCACAGCGATGACGCTGTTGGCGACGCCGCCGGACAGATTGTGGTGCGCATGCATGCCCATTTCGGTTTTCGGATCGAGCACCTGGGCGTAGGCGTCAAAGCGTTCAGCCACATCATGCATCAGCAAGGCGCCTCCGCTGTCCACTACATAGACGCAATGCGCGCCGTAGCTTTCCATTTTTTTGGCCTGTTCTGCCAGTTGGGTGGGGGCCAGCATGTGCGACATCATCAAAAAGCCCGATACATCCATGCCCAGCTTGCGGGCGTGAGCGATGTGCTGCGCGCCGACATCGGCTTCGGTGCAATGGGTGGCGACGCGCACCGAGCGCACGCCATATTCCCAGGCCCTGTCCAGATCCTTCGCCGTGCCTATGCCCGGCACCAGCAACACGGTCAGCACCGTATCGCCGAATGTTTCGCGCGCCGCCGCCAGCCATTCCCAGTCGGTGTGCGCGCCAAAGCCGTAATTGAAGCTGGAGCCGGACAGGCCATCGCCATGCGCCACCTCGATCGCATCCACGCCCGCATCGGCCAGCGCCTTGGTGATTTTCATCACATGATCGACGCCGTAACGATGGCGGATCGCGTGCATGCCATCGCGCAGTGTGACGTCCTGGATATAGAGCCGTTCGGGTATCTTGCGCGTGCTCATGCGCCGCCGCCCCCAAAGCGATGGGCGGCAATGCGTTCGGCTGTGCGCAAGGCGGCGGCCGTCATGATGTCTAGATTGCCTGCATAAGGCGGCAGATAATCCCCCGCGCCTTCGACCTCCAGAAAGATCGAGGATTTAATGCCGGAAAACTCCCCATAGCCGGGAATGCGCACCGGATTGTTTGCGCCGAAGCGTTCGAACTGCACTTCCTGTTTCAGGCGATAACCCGGCACATATTCCTGTACCTCGGCCACCATGGCCTTGACCGAGGCGCTGATCGCCTCTGGTTCCGCATCGGCGGACAGACAGAATATCGTGTCGCGCATAATCAGCGGCGGTTCCGCCGGATTAAGAATGATCACCGCCTTGCCGCGCCCGGCGCCGCCCAGAACTTCTACCGCATGGCGGGTGGTCTCGGTAAACTCATCGATATTGGCGCGGGTGCCTGGCCCGGCAGATTTGCTGGCGACAGAGGCGACGATTTCGCCATAATGCACCTTGGCGACGCGGCTGATGGCATAGACCATCGGAATGGTCGCCTGGCCGCCGCAGGTGACCATATTGACATTCATGGCGTCCAGATGTGCATCGCTGTTCACCACGGGGATGACATAGGGGCCGATGGCGGCGGGCGTCAGATCGATGATGATCTTGCCGGCCTTGCCGCATATATCCGCGTGTTTGGCGTGTGCGCCCGCAGAGGTGGCGTCAAAGACCATTTTGATGTCTTTGAATTCCGGCATTGCGACCAGGCCCTCAATGCCCTTGTCGGTGGTTTTGATGCCACGCTCGCGGGCCATGGCCAGCCCTTCGGACTGCGGGTCAACCCCCACCACCACCGCCACCTGGAGGATTTTGGAGCGGTTGAGAATTTTGATCATCAGATCGGTGCCGATATTGCCCGATCCGATAATGGCGCAGTTTATTTTTGAAGTCACAGTGTCAACCATTGCTGCAGTGTATGGGGGTTCTTGGTATCCCGGCGGAACGGGCCGCGTGTAAACGCGCGGCCCGCTTGCCTCACGCTAAATTCAGCCCTTGATGAAACCGGAAACGATCCGGTTGAACTCGGGCGCCTTTTCCCATTGCGCCCAGTGGCCGCAATTGGGGAACACATGCAGTTGCGCCTTCTGAATCCGGTTCAGCAGGAACAGCGACATATCGAGCGGAATAACCCGGTCCTCGCGGCCCCAGATCAGCATGACTTCATGCGTCAGGCCCTGCAGATTTTCTTTCCACAGTTCTTCAAGCGGCATACCCTTGCGCATGCGCAGCGGCGGGTTTTTTACGGTTTCGGGATCGGTCGCCGACTTGAAGCGCTGCTGATACAGTTCCTCAGTCAGTTCGGATTTATCGACCACCATGACGTCGATGAAGGCCTTCAGTTTCGCCATGCTCGGGCCTTCGCCTTCGTAGAAGCTGAACAGATGCTTGATGCCTTCGGATGGCCACGGGGTCAGCAACGGCACCGAACCGCCCGGTCCCATCAGCACGAGACGACCCGCGCGATCAGGATAATCCAGAGCGAATTTCAGCGTCGTGCCGCCACCAAGCGAATTACCGATAAAATGCGCCTTTGGGATTTTCAGTTCATCCAGCATATCCCGGATAACTTCGGCATAGAAAGCGAACAGCCCGGTATCCGGGCGCACCTTGTCGGTTTTGCCGAAGCCCGGCAGATCGATTATGATGCAGCGGAAATGCTTGGACAGTTCTTCCACATTGCGCTGATAGTTGGACCAGCCGGTGGCACCCGGCCCGCCGCCGTGGATCAGCACCAGCGGATCGCCGGAACCTGCTTCATTATAATGTACACGCACCTTGCCCGCCTGTACGAACTTGCTGGTGCCTTCTTCGGTATACGCCATTTTTCTTCTCCCTGCTGTTTGTTTGGTTCTTGTTGACTGGTTTTATCCGGCGCGTTTATGGCCCCAGATGCTGCCGGATGTGTGTTGCGTGACATGCCAGGTCGCGTCATCAATCTGGCGCGCGCCCCAGCCATATTCGACTTCAAAGCCCGATGGTGACTGCATGTAGAACGACACCATATGATCATTGGTGTGCTTGCCCAGATCCATGCCCAGCTTGATGCCGCGCCCCTTCACCAGATCATAGGTGGAGCCCACATCGTCGAAACTGTTCAGTTGCAGCATGAAATGGAACAGCCGCTTGGGCAGTGGTACGGGGGCCAGGGCCAATGTGTGATGACGCGGATTGCAATGCAGGAACACCAGATCAATGCTGAAGTTCGGGGCCAGTTCCATGTTGATATAATCGCTGATCAAAAACCCAAGCTGGTCTTCATAAAAATGCCGCGCCGCCTTCATGTCCGGTACTGTCAGCACGATATGGCCAAGCCCCTGTTCGCCGGTCTGGAAACCAGAAATCGGGCGGGTGGAATGGAACGGCTGATCAAACACCACCTTCGGCCCGTAAAAAATTTCAATCCGCAAGCCCGCCGGATCCTTGCAGTGGATCATGTCCACCACGGCGCGGGCTTTTTTCTCGTCATCGGTGGCCCGTGTGGTTTCGACACCGCCGGTATTCAGCTTGGCTTCCATCGCTTCCATCTGTGCCTTGCCGGAAACCTCGAAGCCCGCAAAGATTACGTCATCTTCGCCCGATGGGTGCAACATGAAGCGGCGGCTCATTTCGTCCATGCGCAGCAGGGTGGCTCCATCGCTGCCTTCGCCGGCCGCCATCAGGCCCAGCACATTGGCGGCGAAGTCTTTCCATGCCTCCATATCCTTGACGCCAATGCCAAGATAACCAAGACTTCCAACTTTCACATCTGCTTGCTGCGCCATTTTTTTCTCCCTGCTATCGGCCATCGGCCCTTATGGGTTTTCTATCGCCCTTATAACTACTTTAAGTCAAAATTCGCTCTGACGCCACGCATCTTGTTTATCCAATCAACTTGCGCAGATCACTGCTTTCATCGGCCAGGGCGGCGGGGTCCGGCTGGCTGTGCTTCATCACCATGCGCCGCCCTGCGGCGATGTTCTTTGGCTGGCTCACCGCCAGCACGCCGGTGACCACACCCGCTGTCAGATAAAATACGCTGAACGCACCAGATTCGACAGACCCGCGCAGAATCGCCTGATCGCAGATTACGGTTTCGCCCGCAGCTTGCAGCATATATTCAAACTGGTCGCTCCAGAAATAGGGCAGTTCCGCATAGGGTTCGCCAGCACCCAACAGGCTGGCTGCCGCCGCAGCCCCCTGATTTTGCGCGTTCTGCACATTTTCCAGCCGGGCGCGCCGGTTGAGGTACGGGTTCGGCTGGTTGGCTACGTCCCCGGCCGCCAGCACTTCCGGCACAGAGGTGCGGCAAAATTCATCCACCACTATGCCATTGCCGCAGTTGATGCCCGCGCCCTTTGCCAGCTCAATAGCGGGGTCGATGCCCACGCCTACCACGACCAGATCCGCAGCCAGTTGCACACCACTGGTAGTTTCAACCGCGCGCACAATCCCGTTCGCGCCATGCAACGACTGCACCCCAACACCGATATGCATTACACAGCCCTTTGCGCGATGCGCCAACTCCAGAAATGCGCTGATTTCAGGCGTCACTACCCGCGACATCAAACGGGGCGCGGCTTCGACTACGGCGACCTCGCATCCACGCATGCGCGCGCTGGCCGCCACCTCCAGCCCGATCACGCCGCCGCCAATGACCACGACATTCTTGCCGGGGCTTAGATGCGCCGCAATGGCGCGGCTGTCGGCCAGGTTGCGCAACACATGAACATTGCCAAGATCGCCCCCCGGCACGTTCAGCCGCCGCGCATGTCCCCCCGTGCACAGAATAATGCGATCCGCGGCAATCCGGCTCCCATCCGCAAGCGTTACGGCCTTGCCAGATAAATCCAGCGCCTCGGCACGCACTCCCAGCCGCAGGGTGATGTTGTGTTCTGTATAAAAACTGAGCGGGTGCACGAACAGGGTTTTGGGCGACACGTCCGGATGCACCAGCATTTCCTTGGACAGTGGCGGGCGTTCATACGGCGGATCGGGTTCTTCGCCGATCAATGTAATCGCGCCGTCATAGCCCTGTTTGCGCAAGGCGCCGGCCGCATAGCCGCCGGCCAGATTGGCCCCGACAATGGCGATGTTTTTTAGCGCGTCACTCACGTGTAGGCGCCGCCTTCAAGATCGACCAGCACATCGTCGCCATCGTGTTTGACCGGATAATATTTCACGGCTTCGGTCGCGGGCGGAGCTTTTACCTTGCCGGTGCGGATGCAGAATTTCGCCATATGCAGGGTGCATTCCACCTGGCCGTCCTCAATATATCCTTCGGCCAACGACCAGTCACTATGGGTGCAGGTGTCGCCGATGGCGAAAAACTCGCCACCCAGATTGAAGATCGCAATCGGCTCCGGCCCCATGTCGACGCGCAGGCCCTGATCCAGCGGCACGTCGCCGACCGTACATACTTTTACAAACGCCATTTATTTTCCTGTTGATGTTATGGCCTCAAGAAATTCTATCCGATTACCGAACGGATCGAATGCAAAGAATCGCGTGTACCCCTCAATTTGCTCTCCATCTTCAATCGTAACAGCTTCATTCTTCAGGGTTTGCCGCAGTTGCTCTATGCCTGAGACCAAAAGAGCGGGGTGGGCCTTCTTTGCGGGCCGGAAATCCTTCTCGATGCCCAAATGTATTTTGATATGTGACGATTCAAACCAGGCCCCTCCGCGGCCCTGTAATTCCTCGGGTTTCGGGACTTCCCGCAGGCCAAGCAAATCCCGATAGAAATTTCGCGCCGCCGGTTCGCCGCCCTCGGGCATCGCAAGTTGCACGTGCTCGATACCAAGAAATTCCATTTACCCACGCACTAAAAAAACATGCTCAGATTGTTGGATTGCACCGTGGACTGATCAAGGGTGATGTCGCGTGTGACGATCTCCCAGCCCAGTGGCGTGGAGGCACGACGGATCATGTCCGTGCGGCCACCGATCAGATGATCGACCTGGCGTTCGAGGCGGGAGCGGTAGAGATGAAAATACGAATGCACGATATAGGCGTCCGGCGCATCGCTTGCCTCCACGCGCACATTGCTGATCATGTGGCGGGTGCGCGAGGGCGGCTCTTCCGCCCAGGCCATGCCGGTTTCCAGGCGTTTCAGGCGTATATGGATGGTGGCCTTGGTGTCGTCGAACAGAAAGCTTTCATCGTCGCGGGAATATTCATGGTCGCGTTCGCGCGCCTGCCGGTTGAAGGTCAGCGGCATGCGATAGCGCAACTCCTCCGCCAGATGCGCATACCAGTCGCGGTAGCGCCGCCGGTCCAGCAGGTCCGCCTCTGCATACAGAAACTGCTCCAGCTCCCACTGCAATTGCGGGGTAATGGCGGGCAGGGCGGGGCTGGCTTTAGTTACCTGGCTTGACATTACGTCTACTCCGCCGCTTTGGTTTTGACTTCAGCTGGATACAGCGACGCCCAGTCGTCCGTGGCGATCATCTTGCCCCAATGGGCGTAAAAGCCGCGCGCCGCTTCCTCGCCATAGACATTGCCGATTACGCCGGGCCAGTCAGGGTCATCGGCCTTGGCGTGGCCTTTGCCCATGCCGGAATTGAAATGCGCCTGTCGCGATTTGAAGCCTCGCAACCCCTTCTGGATCATCACCCAGTTTTCGCCGTCATCCTGCTCCAGCATGCCACCGACGCTGAAGGTCCGCATGACCCCCAGGCGATACTCCTCCTTGACTTCCGGGGGCGCGTTCTTGTCCACCACGGTCAGCGCCCAGACCTCAATTTCGTTGGGGCCACGCGGATGCCAGGCGCGCAGGGTCTGCACCCCGGGCAGGAAGGACAGGCTTGGAAAAATCGTCATATGCGCGCCGTTGATACGGTCGGCGCGCACATCGCCGAGCCGTCCACGGCAGGCCTCGCGCGATTCGCGGGCGTAATATTTACCCGCCTGCGGGCCTATTAGGCCCAGCAGCAGCCGATCTTCGCGTTCCTCGACGGGAATGAACTTTTCCGGGCCGCTGAAAAAGCCGGTGCCATGGCCGCCGGCGGTGGCGCGGAACTGAATGCCCTTGTCCGGCCATTTGGCGAATTCCGCGGGTATGCCATCCGGCAGGGCGGCGATGGTCGGCGAAATATGTGACACCGGTGCATGATACATGTCGCTGCAAAACTGTTCGGCGGCGAATTTCCAGTTACAGCCGATCACCCATTTGGTGACGCCGCCGATTACTTCCGTGCCGCCGTCCATGCGATCAAGAAACGCGTCCATGTAAAATTTGGCTTCACCCAGATAGGCGTCAAGGCTTGGGGCATTATGGTCCCAGGTGGCGAAGATCAGCCCCTTATAGACTTCAACCCGGGCGGTCTGCACCGGACCCCACTGCTTTTTGTCGATTTCATTGAAGTAGGCGTCGGATTCAAACGGTACGCTGACCAGATCCCCGGCGGTATTATAGGCCCAGCCGTGATAGGAGCAGGTAAACGAGCGGGCATTCCCGGCATCGGCGCGGCACAGTTTCATGCCACGATGGCGGCACTGATTCAGAAATACCCGGATGGACGCGTCTTTCTGGCGCACCACCAGCACCGGATCCTCGCCGATATAGGTGGCGAAAAAATCGCCGGGCTTTTGAATTTGCGCCTCATGCGCAACAAATATCCAGGCGCGGCCGAAAATCCGTTCCAGTTCCAGCTGGTACAGCCGCTCGTCGGTATAGATGCGCGGGTCAAGGGTGCCGCGGCCTTCATCGACCAGACCAAGGATTTCCGCCCGCGTCCAGCCGCTGGCGCCGGTGAGGATGGAGTTGATTTCGTCGCGGTGGTCCATGACCCCTCCCCAGAAATATTCTGTATTATTGCTTTAGCATAGCGCGCTTTCAGGTGTAGTCTAACAGAAAATATATGTAGGGGAGGCTGCGTAC
>JAUSQH010000364.1 GCA_030652895.1 Alphaproteobacteria bacterium | reverse complement strand
ACTGTCTGCGCCGGGTTATTCATGTCTCCCTTGCTCAAATTTTTGGGGCCGTTTGGCGGCCATTCCTGGCAACCGGCGCGATGAGCGCGGTGCTGCTTTATGTATTGCCGGAATATCAGGGGCTTGCCGCGGGTGTGTCGTTGGCGTTACGTATTACGGCCGGTGCTGCAGTGTTCACGCTATGCCTGGGTTTATCCTGGCTGCTGGCTGGCCGCCCGGCCGGGGCGGAGCGGGCGCTCACCCGTCTGATTAATGGGCGTCTGGTTTCGAAATCAGGGTGAAGATAAGAGTAAGGTGCTTTCCTTGCACCCATTAAAGTTGAGGTCTCCTTTGGAAATTGCCGTCGCCATACCAACTTATAACAGGGCAAATTTTTTACGTGAGGCCATAGATTCCGTACTTGGCCAAACCCTAAAACCACACGAAATTTTCGTGTGTGACGATGGGTCGACGGATGACACGCAATCTATTCTTAATTCCTACGGAGATAAAATACGCTGGACGGCTATCGAGAACTCAGGCCCGGCGATGGCCCGCAAAACAGCAATCGAAAGCACCACCGCGCCCTGGGTGGCGTTATGCGACAGCGATGACATCTGGATGCCGGATCATCTGGAGCGGTTGATGGGGGCCGTCGAAATATGGCCGGAAACTGATATCGCATTTTCCAACTTCATTGACTTCAACGAGGAAGGAGTTTTCGGTGATCCAAAATTTCATACTGCTCCGGCGGGCTGGTGGGACACGTCTATTGAAAAAATCCAAGGCTCCTGCCGAAGTTATGGCAACCAGGCTTATCCGGCATTTCTGGTCTTTTTCCCTGCTTTGCCAACGGCCATGATGTTCCGGCGTAGCCTCTATGATCAGATCGGCGGCATAGATAAATCGGTTGCGCGGGCGCGGGCGGAAGATGCGCATCTGACCCGGCGGCTGGCGGCGCACGGCATCGTTTCCTGTGACTGGAAGGTCACGGCGCAAAGAAGAAACCACGAAGAAAATTACTCAAGTGATTCGATTAAAGTTGCTGAAAGCGACGTTGAAATACTCAAGATGTTTTTAAACGGCGGGCTGATTCCGGATCGCTTTTTTGACTGTACCAGGCTCGATATCAACCGCCGGAAAATGCGGCTTTTTCATTCCCATTTTTGGGTGCGCGATTTTCGCAAGGCGCGCGCCCTCGCCTGGGACACGCCGCGCAATGAACGCAACGCAATGTTTTATATAAAATTGATGATAGCGTATGCGGCGATGGGAATAGGAAGATGACTGCCCGGCCAATTTATTATTGTGGCTTGAGTTTTCAATAAAACATCATACGAAAAGAAAAAAAATGACCGGCGAATCCAATATCAAAGACGTACTGATGATATCGCCTTGGATTCCCGACAAAACCGGTTTTGGATCTCAAAAGAGGTGCGCCATGCATCTCAGCGTGATCGCCTCCTTATACCGGGTTCATCTGATTATTTTCACGCATACCCCAATAAATTCAGCGGCCCTTCCAGAGTCAATCAAGGCGATCTGCGCAAGCATTCAAATTATTCCAGTCGCACCGCCACATTCCCCATCGGGGATATTCCGCCTCCCGCTTGTCGCCACGCTCAGGGAGTTTGTCCAGCCGTCGTTGTACCGTATAAATACGACGGATGATGCGCTTCGCAAGGCGATCGACGCGTTTCACATAACTAAATTTCATATTGCCTTTTGCTTTCGTGTTCCGTCCGCCGTTCTGCTCGGCCGCCTGATACAGCTTACTTCGATTTCCGCGGAACGAACGGTTGTCGATTTCGATGACATAGAATCTATAAGTCTTTCGCGCGCACAAAAATTCACACATGACGGATTCGAAAAAGCGATCATCAGCAAAATTTATTTGCGGCGCCTGATAAAATTTGAAAATTATCTTTTGCAGACTTACGACGATGTTCTTGTATGTTCAGATGACGACAGAAAATTTATACAAAACAGAGACCATCGCACCACGATTCATACCATACCAAACAGCGTTCCGCTGCAACCTGCCCCTCAGGTTTTGCAGGACCGCGACGTCCTGAATATTCTTTTCGTCGGGATCATGACGTACGGACCGAACAGAGATGGCGTTATATGGTTTTGCCGGGACATTCTTCCTCTGATCCGTAATCAGACAAACATCAGATGCGGCGTATCGTTAGTAGGGTTTGACCCGCAAGCCGACATCCAGGCACTGGCCAGCCTCGACAATGTAATTGTAACCGGCGGGGTGGAGAGCGTAAGACCCTATTATGAGAATTGCGATCTGGTGATTGCCCCCATCCGTTATGGCGCGGGCACACGCATCAAAATTCTTGAGGCCATGAGTTTTCAAAAGCCGGTTGTCTCGACAACGATTGGAGCGGAAGGTATCGACGTCGAAGATGGCCGCAATATCCTGCTTGCCGATAGCCCCGATGCATTCGCCAAGGCATGCGTGGAATTGCTGGAAAGCGCCGCAATGCGCCAAAGCATGGGCCGGGAAGGCCGCAAATGCGTAGAGGAAAAATACAGTGAGGGCGTGGTTGCTGAAAAACTCAATCAGATTCTAACGTCGTGAGACGGTGGCAGGCTATAATCTAAACAAGCTCATCCAGTGCCTTAAAAAAAGCGTCAGCCCTGTTGGCGCGTGTATGAGAGATCAGCCAGTCCTTGCGGGCCTGGTTGTTCCAGCGCGAAGCCGGTTCCCGGTCAAATGTTGCAAGAGCATCAATTAACTTTTCAGGGTTCCCATCTTCCACGAATATTCCCGCATCAAGTTCTTCAACAATATTTTTGGTTTCTCCTGGCGCTCCAAATACGAGAATTGGGATATCGCTCGCCAAGTAATAATAAAGCTTCCCCGGGATGTATCTCTCGAAATCCTTGGTGACGATAATTAGCCCGATCCGTCCCGAATTCAGCCGCGTGATAACATCAGTGATGGGGAGTTGCGGCTCGAAGACAACAATTGAGCCAAGCGGAGAACTTTTGGTCTGGGAGATTACTTCCGGAGGTTGCGAGCCAACCACACTAATTTGATAATTTTCGACAAGTGCAGGCTTACGCTGAGCCGACTGTCTTAGGTCCTCGAGGAATAAATGAAAGGGTGCATGTAGGCCAATATAACCAGCGAATACGATTGAATGTGGCGTTGGTTTCGGTTTTTGGCCTAACAGATCTGGATTTCCTCGATGCTCTTCATCCCATCCATTCCTGATAACAATCGATTTGTCATAAACAGACTGCCCAAAAATGTCACATGCATGTTCTTTCTGGCTATCCGTCGTGAAAATGACTTTTTTTGCGTGTGCAAGACACCGTTTTTCCCATTTTCCGCCAAAACTTGTTCTCTTCACAAAACTAAATGGGTTTTCAGACCACTCATCACGATAATCAAGCACTAAAGGCCGCCCAAAACTTTTAGAGATAAGGTAACCCGTTATAAAATATGAAAAAGACGGCCCCGACGCGACTATAACGTCAAATAATTCATCAGAAAGATTTTTGATTCCCCACTTGGCCAAGGTCAACGCATTAACGAGACCGCCATCCACTTCTACTTTCTGGCTTATGCTCCACGCTGGCTGCAGCTTCTTCATCGCAGGCCGGTAAACGCCGACGTCTGGCGGTACTTCTTTGAGAAGAGCCTGCGCCGGAGGGGAGACCTCCTCCCCTGAATGGGCCGTCAAAACATCAATGTGCCATTGTGAGCGATGCGCATATTTCGCCAATGATAAGGGGCGGTAGACCCCGCCGGTAATCATTGGCGGAAAAAAAGAAAGCAACAGGGCATGGCGCAGCCCTGCTTGCTGCGGATTAAGGCCGATAGCACGGCTTTTTTTTGCGGAGCCAAAAAGCGCGAGACATTCAAGCCGCGCCCACAGAACAAAAAATGAAAACGTGTCCGATAGTGTGCGAAAAAAAGTACGCATTGATTGAATCCGTATACTACCATGAAGGGATAAATGAATAAAGTCAGTTCCGTCAGTTTAGCGCTGTCCCCGCTAATTAGCGGTGAATAACAAGGCTCTTATTGCACGATATGCGTTACTCCCTCAAACCTTTTACAAAATTGGCATATAAACATCATACTAACTGATTTTCCCGCTTTAACTTGCGGGCGTAACGCCACTCCCTTAAGCAAGATCACACTGTGCGTTAACATTCAGACACCGGATATGGATAAAATAATGATTGAAGCAATATTAATCCTCCAGATCGTTATACTTGCCGCCATCATATACACCGCACGAAAGGCCATATGGGCTGTCCGTACCGCTGATTCTTTGCGGCTGAGCATGCCCTACATGATCCTGAGTGCGACCCAGCAACTCGAAGGTCTTGACGGGCTTTATCTCCGGCTTGGTCTGCCGCGCGGGTCCTTGCCCCCGTCACGCGGCTGGGCGGCGTCGCCGGATTTTCTGAATATTCTCTATGAGCATCTGATTACGCACCGGCCGCACACACTCATTGAATGCGGTTCGGGATTGACGACAATTGTCACTGCACGGGCGCTGCAACAGCTTGGCGGTGGCCGGCTGATCAGCCTGGATCATGACGCTTATTTTGCCGGGCGGACGAGAGACACCCTGAATCAGCTGGGCTTGCAGGATTTCGTGGACCTCCGCGTCGCCCCGCTGGCGCAGCAAAAGATCGATGGCGAGATGCGCCTTTGGTATGATCTGTCAAAGATCGAGATCCCGGACGCCATTGACCTTATCACTGTCGACGGCCCGCCAGAACCTCTTACGGGAGAAGGTGGCCGCTACCCCGTAGCCCCCGTTTTCTTTAACCGGCTTGCCATCGGTGGCGCGGCGTTGTTTGATGACGCCAGCAGGCCCGGAGAAAAGAATTTTATAGAAAAAATATTAAGTAAGTTTCCCTATTTTAAGAAAGACGATATTCCTGCGGAAAAGGGCTGCACGAAACTGACCCGAATAAAACAGTAGACTGAGAGCTGCATGGAAAACATGACTATTGGAATATATTCCCGCGCACATCGTCTTTTATTTCTGGCGCGGTAATGGCGCTGCGCCGCGCGTTTATGATCAGTTTTGGAAGCGCGGGGGGGCAGTTCGTTCTCGCCTTCGCCTCCAACATAATTCTGTCCCGGCTTCTTCTGCCTGCCGAAATCGGCATTTTTTCGGTCGCCATGGCGGTAATGACCATCCTGCACGCCTTGCGGGAATTTGGCATTGGCGGCTATATCATCAAAGAACGTGAACTTACCGACGATAAAATACGGACTGTCTTTGGTGTCGCACTTTTGTTCAGCTGGAGTGTCGCGGCGCTGATTTATTTTTCCCGCGGCGCGATTGCCGAATTCTATTCGGAACCGCGTGTCGCTGACATCTTCGCGCTTTTGTCGATTAATTTTATCATGTTGCCGTTTGGCCAACCCGCATTCGTATTGCTGCGCCGGGAGCAGAATTATTCGCGTCTGACCATGATCATGCTTAGCTCGGCATTTGCGGGCGCAGGCACATCCATCCTGTTTGCCGTGCTGGGATATGGGCCCATCGCGCTCGCCTATGGCGCCCTGGCTGCTACCGGCATCAATGTTGCGCTATCCCTGCTTTCCCGGCCAGGACACATTCTGATGCTGCCTTCCCTGAAAGAATGGCGGAGCGTTTGCGGATTTGGCGGAAAGTCTTCCCTGACCACAATTATCATGCAAGTTGGCATGCAAGCCCCCGAACTGTTGATGGGCCGGTTTTTGGGATTTACTGCAGTTGGCCTGTATAGCCGCGGGATCGGCATAGCAAAATTAATTGAAACGTTTTTTGTCAATGCCGTGTCCTGGGTAACGGGCGCCGAATTCGGGGCTTTGCATAGATCGGCGCAAAGTCTTGCCGATCTGGTTCTGAAAACCACCAATTACACTTTGGTCATCTGCTGGCCGGCCCTGATATTTCTGGCGTTGAAATCAGAGACCATCATCTGGATATTATATGGCGAAACATGGCTGCCGGCCGCGCCTCTGGTACAGGCCCTGTGCCTGGCGCGAGGCTTACAGATGATTGTCTCACAGGCCCCGTCAATTTACGAGGGCACAGGCGCCATAAATCTGCGGTTGCGTAATGAGATCATTCTGCAAATCGTTTCGGTAGGGTTATTGCTCATTGGCGTACAGTACGGTTTGATAGCTGTCGCCTGGCTGCGTGTTCCATTGGGAATTATTGTTGTCGCGGTGCATTTATCGGTCTTCCGGGGATATGCGGATATCGGGGTTCGCCGCATGTTTTTCGCAATTTGGCGCTCAATCGCCGTGGCGCTTGGCTTCGCGGGCGCGCTTGCGGGTCTTATTGCGCTTGAACCCGCCGGAATGGAATTTAGCCCGCTGGTTCTCGCAGGTGAGGCCATTGTCGTGACATTGATTTATTTTCTTCTTGTCGCGATCTTCAGGCACCCGATCGGCGCCGAGATGCAGGCCACAACGAAATCGCTGTTATCAGCTCTCAAAATCACCCCCTGAGCAGCTATCATGTCAGTTTACTGAACGTGAAGAAATATGTATTAGACCATCAAAATGTAGCCGGAACGTACAGAGTGGGCCTCGCCCATAGGGACAGCATAAATGGGACATGGCATTACAGTTGCTAACAATACGCCGCTCGTCAGTGTCGTGATCCCCGCATTTAATGCTGCCGCCACTTTGAGACGAACGCTCGATTCTGTGTTTGCGCAGACATACGCCGCCCTGGAAGTTATTGTGGTTGATGACGCCAGTACTGATGAAACACCGGACGTGATCGCTGAGTATAGTCAAACGAATTTTCGATCCATCCGCTTGAGCGGTAATGGTGGTGTTTCTGCGGCCCGTAATGTGGGCATTGAGGCGGCCCAGGGCGAACTTATAGCTTTTCTGGATGCCGACGATGAGTGGCTGCCGGAAAAAATATCGCGCCAGATAGCTGAGTATAAGAGCCGGCCTAATATTTCACTCGTTTCTTGTTACGCGAATAATGTCACCTTGTCTGGGGAAATACTTGATAGACACAATGCACATAGAGAGGCCGTCACTGGCGCACGTGCCTGGTTAGCACTACTTAAATACCCATTTATATTCACTTCCGCCGTAATGATCCCGAAAGCCCTTCTAATCCAGACTGGCGGTTTTGATCCCAAGATGCGCGTTGCCGAGGATCAGGATTTATGGATTCAGCTTGCGCGAATGGGTGAGGTCGGATTCGTGCGTGAATCGCTTGTACTGAAGCGGTATGTACCACAAAGCCTGTCGATTGGTGGCCCGGCGGAAGACCAGTTAGTATATTACTTACCCATGATAATGCGCCATATCGCAGCAGTCGGCAATGAAATCAGCAGTGCCGAGAGGCGGGAAATTTTAGCTGACCGATACCGGCAAATCGGCGAGAATTGCTATGGCAAAGGGTTATACGGACCAGGGCTAGAATTGATAGGTAAGGCAATTCTTAATGGCGCACCGGTGTTGCGGTGCGTGCGCTTTATTGTCGCACACACCCCTCCGACTGAGACGCTGATCAGATTACTGAGAGGCTGAAACTGTATCAAACCTATTTCCAGGCGAACACCGGCTGTTCGAAATGATCAACGCGGGTGTGGCGCCCATGGATGCATACTTCGCGGAACTGATACATCACCGCGGCAGTGGGCGCATGCACGAAGCTGTCTTCCACCAGCAACCGGATCACCGGGCGCTCGCTTTCTGGTATATTAAAGAACACGGGCGAATCCGGACGGTTCAGTTCGCTAAAACTCACATGATGGATTGAAGCGACCTCGGCGGGGTTCGGCGAAAGTTTGGCGTTCAGGCCCGCCCACACCACCACCGGCGTGATCAGATAGCCCGAGCGGGTGGGATAATCATCCAGCATGCCGATGACGTGCCCGGGCGCCACATCAAGGCCCACTTCCTCATGCATTTCACGCAAAGCTGCGTCGATGGGCGTTTCGCCTTTGTCGAGACGCCCGCCAGGCAACGCCCATTGCCCCGCATGGGCATTCATCCGTGGCGCGCGCCGCGTCAGCAGGATCGCACCTTCACCCGCTTCATTGGCGACAATCGCCAGCGCCACGGCGGCATGTTTCAAGCCTTCGCCGGACTGATTGCGGCTGGGAAATTCCGTTACGTGACGCGTAACATGATCGCGCAGCACCTCATTCAGATTATAGGGCGCAGTCATACTGAAAACTCCTTGGCCATGTCACGAAGCTTGAATTTCTGGATTTTGCCGCTGGCGGTGCGCGGCATTTCCGAAATCACTTCCAGGCGCTCCGGAAGATAGTTGCGCGCGAGCTTCGCGTCTTTCAGATATTCCACCATCGCATCAAAAGTCAGATTCGATCCAGTGTGCAGGGTCACGAAGGCGCAGCCGCGCTCTCCCAGCCGCGGGTCTGGAATCCCGACAATCGCCGCATCTACAATTGAGGGATGCCGGTACAAAAGTTCCTCCACTTCGACTACCGGAATATTCTCGCCGCCGCGAATGATGATATCCTTGGCGCGCCCGGTAATGCGGATGTA
>JAUSQH010000359.1 GCA_030652895.1 Alphaproteobacteria bacterium | reverse complement strand
CAGTAGCGCGGCTGCCATGCCCACCAATAACGGCATGGCAAGTGCAGTATATACGACAGCCCAGCCCGGAGCGCCCGTGAGCGACATGCCGCCAAGCACGGAATAAAGTTCAATTGCCCCCGCAGTTGAAACCAGCAACGCCACCCGGTAGGCTGCGACAAAATTCGCCATGCCTGCCGCCTGCGTGTCGGTTTCCAGGCTTTCAACCCGGAAAGCGTCGATGACAATATCCTGGGTCGCCGATAAAAACGCCACAAGCAGGGCAAGGCCCGCCAGCAGCAACGGCATCTGCAGCGGATCAGCCTGGCCCATGGCGATCACTGCCGCCATCAATCCCGCCTGCGAAGCGATCAGCCAGGCGCGCCGCCGCCCAAGACGGCGCGTGAGAAACGGAATGGGCAGCGCATCCACCAGCGGCGCCCACAGGAATTTGAGTACATACGGGATGCCCACGAGGGAATACAGGCCAATAGTGGAAAGCGATATGCCCGCATCCTTCATCCACACCTGCAGTGTTGCCCCGGTCAGCGCCAGGGGCAGCCCGGACGAAAATCCCAAAAACAGCATTGCGGCAACGCGCGGCTGCAAATATACCGTCAGGCCGTTAAGCGGTTTTGTGCTCATCGTCCAGGATCGGCCCAGCGCAGTGACGTCGTGCGCGCACAGCATGAGCAACGCGACAAGGAGTGCATAAAATCAGCCCGCTTCAATGACTGGAATTATCGGAGTTATTCCAATTCAGTCTGGTTGAACAATAGTTTGGTTCCTGAGATTCGGCTAGTTTCACCATGCCGTCTGGTTTCAAGATATATGATGTGGTATTGCCGGACACGCAAAGCAATCCGGGAGCTGTTTGCGTATGCCTTGGCGGGCAGCAGCTATCGCGCCCGCCGGCCGATGCCGACGCCGCCATCACTCAGAATTACCGTGCCGGTGGTATAGGCGCCGTCACGCCGCGAGGCGAGCAGCACGTAGTGGCCCGTGTGATTGTCCGGCTGGGCAATAAAGCCCAGCGGCGTCGTCTTGCCAATCATCACGTCAATGCCCGGCATAGCGGACAAGTGCATATCACCCTGTCCGGCAACCGAGCTTCCCGTCAATGGCGTCAGTGTGCCGCCAGGCGCAACCCCGTTCACGCGGATGTCGGGGGTTAATTCATGCGCCAGCTGTCTGATCAGACCCAGCACCGCATGTTTTGCCGCCACATAAACCGGCCCGCCGCCGCCGGTGAAATAACTCGACGTTGACGCTGTGAAAATCATGCAACCCTTGGTCTTGCGCAATTCCGGCAGTGCGGCGCGCGCGCCCAGCAAATAGCCCTTTACGTTGACACTGAAAATTTCGTCACACATGCTGGCGAGCTGTTCGCGCGGGGTATTTTCGAGGGACACCATAAAATCCCAGATGCCGGCATTGCCGACAAATACGTCGAGCCTCCCATGCGCGGCCACCGTTGCGGCTACCGCTTTTTCATTGTCCTCAAGCGAGCGCACATCGCCGATGGTTACGGCTACGCCCTGATGTGCGCTGGAAACGGTGTCGGCCTGAGCCTGATCGCGCACCAGCACACCCACTTTTGCACCTTCTTCCAGATAGCGCGCAACCACCGCCGCGCCGATACCCGAACCGCCCCCGGTTACCAATGCAACCTGTCCATCAAGCTGTCCCATCGAAAAAATCCTCTCTGGTGAAATGCGAAAGCCACAGCATAATTTCGCCGTGGCTCCTGTCTGTCCGGTCTTGGAATGTCAAATAAGCTACTGCACGGGAATGTACCGGCGCGCATCGATCAGGGAAAGGGTATTATTACTGTATGCGAAACGTGTTGCGCCTACGGCCTATGCTCGGTTAATCTTCGTTTATGGAAAAGGCCACTTATAAGGCCTGTAAAGGACCAGATCCGTTCTCCGGGGAAAGGGCCAAATCAGGGAGAAAACCGGAGATGACGGGCATCATGCCAACGGAAAAACCCCCGTATCATCCGGGTGACCGGATTTTATGCTTTGCCATCGGCATTGCTGTCGCGAATCCGGATGTAACACTGCGGCAGGCCGTGCGTGAAACAACATGTGAGGTCTCGGTCCGATGATGACGAATATGGACGAGTGGGCATCGGTCAGCAGGTTTTTGGGGCTGGAGGCGCTTTATCTCGACACCAAAAACTGGGACGCCTGGATTAATCTGTATGCAGAAGATGCGGAATATTGGGTGCCGGCCTGGGATGACGACGACAAGCCGACGTCAGATCCGCAGCGTGAAATTTCTCTGATCTATTATCCAAACCGTGGTGGACTTGAAGATAGGGTATTCCGTATTCGGACCGGACGTTCATCTTCTGCTTCGAATGCGCCCGCGCGCACGTCACACATTGCGCAACTGTTGCAGATTGAAACTCAGGGCGATCGCCTGCATGTGCGAACCAACTGGACGGTGAACTCCTATAAGGAAGATACGACGATCACCTATTATGGCTGGGCCGAATATGAGTTGACGCCTCATGGCGATAGCTGGCGCATTGCGCGGCGCAAAGCCTATGTGCTGAACGATATTGCCAATACGGTTCTTGATTTTTACATGATCTGATAATTGCTCATGGACCGGAGCAATCGATCCATTTAACGGAGGTAATATATGTCCAGTACCGCGAAATTACGCCCTATTGTGGCGACATCGATCGGCGATCCGGCCGGTGTCGGTCCGGAAATTCTCGCCAAGGCATGGGTTACGGGCGAGGTCCACAAACTGTCGCGCCCCGTGCTGATCGGCAGCGCCCACGCCATGCGCAAGGGCGTGGAGGTCGCCAAGGTGCAGGCCACGGTGCGTGTCGTCAACGGCCTGGATGGGCTGAGCGACAACCCGGAAGTGATCGACATACTGGATGATGGGGCGCTTGACCCCGCCGACTTCCAGATCGGAAAAGATAGCGAGGCAGGCGGGCGCGCCACTGCGGCCTGGCTTAAAAGAGCCGAACAGATGGCCAAAAATGGCGAAGTGGCGGCGACCGTATTCGCGCCTGTCAGCTCGGGCTCTTTGAAGATGGCGAAGGCGCTGGATGTAATCATGCCGATTACGCCAGGGGAAAGTTATCTGCTGCTGCTGTCGGGACCGTTGCGGGTCATGCACCTGACCGATCATATGCCGATGCGTAAGGTGTGCGATACGATTTCGGAAGACCTCACTTTGTCGGCGCTGCAAACCCTGCATGATACATTCACCAAATGGGGCATGGCCAATCCGCGCATTGGCGTGGCCGGGCTTAACCCCCACGCCATGGGCCAGGAAGACGTGGAATCGCTGGCCCCAGGCGTCAAGCGCGCGCAGGCCAAGGGGATCAATGTCGAAGGCCCCTTAAGCCCGGACGCGGTGTTCCGCCAATGTATCGAGGACAAATATGACGCGGTGCTGGCGATGTATCATGATCAGGGCCATATCGCCATCAAGACCTGGGGATTTTCTGGCAATTGTGCGGTCATTGTCGGACCGCCTTATCTCAGCATGACGGTGGCCCATGGAACCGCCTTTGACATAGCGGGCAAGGGGATTGCCGATCATAAAATGATATTGAACGCCATGCGCATGGCAGGCTCCATGTCCGCGGGCGCAGGCTTTATTGAGGAAATGAAATGAGTGACATGGCGCCCGCCTGATACAATTCGTGACCGGAGGATAATGATCAATGGCCTCTCAGCATCCATACCACCCGATTATCTATGTGCGGGGGTTCGCCGCCACCCAAGGCGAAATTGAGGAGACGGTGTCGGATCCCTATATGGGGTTCAATATCGGATCAACCAAGTCACGTATGGCCTGGACCGGAGAAGTTAGGCGTTTTTATTTCGAGTCGCCCCTGGTCCGTCTGATGAGCGACCATCAGTATGAGGATGTCTACGTGGAAGGCGACGATCTGGTGGCGGTGGGGGACGCCGACCGGTATGTCCCATACAGGTCGATCATCATCTACCGTTATTATGATGAGGCGTCAAAAGACTTTGGCGATGGTCAGGGCACACCGCCCGTCGAGCATTTTGCGGCGGGCCTTGGCGACCTCATTCTGCGGCTGCGTGACAAAGTTTGCGCGAACCCAAAGAACGAAATGACGCCGGACGAATTCCGCGTACATCTTGTGGCTCACTCCATGGGGGGCCTGGTCTGCCGGGCCTTTCTCCAGAACACCAGTCTTGCTGCCGCTGAAGCACGCGAGGCGGTGGACAAGCTGTTTACCTACGCGACGCCGCATAACGGCATCGACATGCGCATTGTGCGTAACGTGCCCGGCTGGCTGTCATTTGGCGACGCCAACAACTTCAACCGGAAAAGGATGGCCGGATATCTTGATGTCCCGGCGGGGGACGACGTTTCTGTCGTCAAGAATTTTCCGCCGGAGCGCATCTTCAACCTTGTTGGCACGAACCCGCGCGACTACAGCGCGGCGGGCGGCGTGTCCGCGTGGGCGGCGGGCGATGCGAGCGATGGACTGGTGCGTATCGAAAACGCCACGACACACGGACCGGGAAAAGACGGGGCGGACACAAGTTCGCCGCGTGCATTCGTGCATCGCAGTCATTCCGGGCCATATGGCATCGTTAACTCCGAGGAGGGGTATCAGAATCTTACGCGCTTTCTTTTTGGCAAAATGCGCGTGGACGGCATTTTGGATATTGAGGATATCTCGTTGCCGCTTGAATTACAAAAAGCCGCAGATGAGGGAAAGACGGTCCGCGCTTCCTATCAGTTTGAGATTGCTGCCAGTGTGCGGGCCCGCCAGTGGCAGCTTACACGCCGCGAGGTGCGTGAAAACTCCGCCATCTTCCGCAGCTATGACGAGATGTTTCCGAAAAAGGATGGCGTGCGCACGCCGGACCGCAGCAAGAGCCCCCACCTGTTCTCGGTGTTTCTCGATCCGGAGAAAAGCGTCAAGACGTCAAAATCCGTCAGCTTTGCATTTGATCTGAAAGTGCTCGCCCCTGACTATGAACTGGATGGCGCATTTTTTCTGAAGCGCCATTTCGAAGGCGGCTTCATTTTGCGTGAACTGATCCTTGTGGAGGCTATTCCCGATAAAGATGCTAAAGGCGGGTGGCGGATCAAATATGGATTTCAGGACATAAACCCCGGCAAGCCCGGTGTAAGCGTAGAAACCAGAGAACTGGCTGGAGGTGAGGCCGGGCTTACGTTTGATATTCTCATCAGTCAGAAAACCAACCCCGGTTTGACAGGAAAATTGCGTATCGAAATCCGCCCGTGGAGTTGAGTGGCGCGCCGCGCCGGTATTTTTATTTGTCTGCAGCGTGATGTTTTATGCTGTAATCGCTTGCCCAGCGTCTCCTGGCTTTTTCAGGCTAGGCGCACTTTAGAGAGGAAATGAAATGGCTGCCACGCCACAGCCGGAAATCGGCAAGACGATCACTGCGGCCGGTATCGGGACAAATTATCATGATGTGGGATCGGGCGCGCCACTGATCCTGATCCATGGTTCGGGGCCGGGCGTTACGGCGTGGGCCAACTGGCGGTTGAATATGCCGGTGCTGGCGGAATCGTTTCGCGTGATTGCACCGGACATGCTGGGGTTTGGCTATACCGAGTGGCCCAAAGAGCCGATCCGCGATATTGCCGTGTGGGTGCGGCATATGGCCGGGTTTCTGGACGCCCTGAAACTGGAAAAGGTTTCCTTTGTCGGCAACTCCTTCGGTGGCGCATTGACAACGGCGTTTATGATTGCGCATCCCGACCGGGTTGATCGCGCGGTCCTGATGGGCGCGGCGGGACTGTCGTTTCCAATCACCGAGGGGCTGGACTATGTCTGGGGATATCAACCCTCGTTTGAGAACATGAAACGTTCCGTGCAGTATCTGGCCAATGACCAGTCGCGGCTTACCGATGATCTGGTAAAATCACGCTATGAGGCCAGTATCCGGCCAGGGGTCTTTGAGGCCTACTCCGCCATGTTTGGCGAGACGCCACGCCAGAAGCATATCGAAATGCTGGCGAGCGATCCGGCGAAAGTTGCTGCAATTCCCCACGAAGTGCTGCTGCTGCACGGTAAGGAAGATCAGGTCATTCCACTTGACGTAACGATGCGCATGAACGGTCTGATCAAGCGCTCTGACGCGGTTATCTTTGCCGACTGCGGCCACTGGGTTCAAATCGAACGCATGGCCAGCTTCAACCGGATTGTCGCAAGTTTTATCAAGTATGGGCTGGCCGGCTAGCGCAGTGATGTTTAAGGTGCGCGCGAAGGCGGCGGCCTTTTACTGGGATTTTGTACTGAACCTGAACATATGTGTGTGAAACAATGACAGCAAAGCTTGCCCCTGACGTGATTGAGAAGGTAGCGGGGATGTTGCGCCAGGCGCAGGATACCGCAACGCCCTGTCCGCCCATCCGGGATATGATTTCGGCCGGCGGTGTGGATGGCGCCTATGCGGTCCAAAACGCCAACACCGAATATTGGCTGTCCAAAGGCCGTCGTCTGGTTGGCCGCAAGGCAGGGCTTACCTCACGCACGGTGCAAAAACAATTGGGCGTCGATCAACCTGATTATGGCATGCTGTTCGCCGATATGGATGTGCCAGAAGGCCAGCCGATCAGCCTCAAACAGGTATTGCAGCCAAGGGTGGAGGCCGAAATTGCCATGATCATTGGCCGTGATCTGGAACAGCCGGATATTACGGTCGCAGAAATGCTGCGGGGCATTGAATATGCGGTGCCGGCGATCGAAGTCGTCGGCAGCCGTATCGCAAATTGGGATATTCGCGTCTGGGACACGATCGCGGACAATGCCTCGGGCGGCGTATTCGTGTTGGGGGCGGAGCCCCGCAAACTTGAGAACATTGATTTGCGCTATTGCGGCATGGTGATGGAATGCCGGGGAGAGCAGCTTTCCGTTGGTGCAGGCGTCGCATGCCTGGGAAATCCGGTAAGCGCCGCACTCTGGCTTGCGCAGGTGATGGCGCGCGAAGGGCGTCCTTTCCGGGAAGGCGATGTCATTTTAACGGGGGCGCTGGGACCGATGGCTTCGGTGCAGGCAGATGACGTAATGGAAGCGCGGATCAATGGGCTTGGTTCCGTGCGGGCAATTTTTGAAGCGGGAGAATAGTACGTCATGAACGCGCTGCACGCAGGCCTTGCCGAACGTCTTGACAAAGCGATGCTCGGCAAAATACCGACGCCGCAAATCACGACTGAGCATCCCGCACTGACATTGGCGGATGCCTATGCGATTCAGTCCCTGCTGGTGCATCGCCGCGAGCAGCGCGGCGAGCGGCGCATCGGCATGAAAATGGGGCTGACCAGCCGCGCCAAGATGTTGCAGGTGGGCGTCAATGAAATGTCGTGGGGGCGGTTGACCGATGGCATGTTGCTGGAAGAAGGTGGCGTGCTTGCACGCGATGCCTACATTCATCCGCGTCTCGAACCCGAGCTTGCCTTCCTGATCGGCAAGCCGTTGTCAGGAAAAGTCACGGCGGCGCAGGCAATGTCGGCCGTGGACGGTGTGGCGCCAGCGATGGAGCTGATTGACAGCCGCTACAAGGACTTCAAATTCACCCTGAACGATGTGGTGGCGGATAATTCGTCCGCTGCCGGGCTGCTGGTTGGGTCCTGGTGCAGCCCCACGCAGGACTTGTCCAATCTTGGAGTCGTGCTGGAGGTCAATGGCATGGTTATCGAGACGGCCTCGACCGCGGCGATTTTGGGGCATCCGGTGCGTGCGCTTGTCGCTGCCGCGCGGCTGGCGGCAGAGGCTGGCGAAACGCTGCATCCCGGCGACATTGTCATGTCCGGCGGGTTAACTGCGGCGCATTCACTGTCGCCCGGCGAAACGGTGCGCGCAACACTGCAAAATCTTGGCTTTGTGAGTGTATCCGTAACGTAAGGCACCGGGCTAAAAGGTCATGCGCTGTTTTTGCAGTCGCTTGACCGCCCTGCGTGTGCCTGTCAGTCTGTCTCCCTAAGCGCCAAGAATGATCGAATGATCGCGGGCGATAACAGGGGGGAAAACTCATGCATTCACAGAGTGCGGTGACACGCCGCCGTTTCGTGCAGACCACGGCTGCAGGTTCTCTGGTTCTCGCCAGTCCCGGCTTTGTGCGTAAAGCCGGTGCGCAATCAGTCAAGCCGAACATCCTTTTCATCATGGCCGATGACCTTGGCTATGCGGATGTCGGATGCTATGGCCAGCGCTATTACAAGACGCCGCACATCGACAGCCTGGCCGATGGCGGGCTGAAATTCATGCAGGCCTACGCCAATTCAACGGTTTGCTCGCCGACCCGTCTGGCGCTGATTACGGGACGCTATCAGTACCATCTGCCTATTGGATTGGAAGAGCCGTTGTTTTTTATGAGCCCAAAAAACACCGGCCTGCCGCAGGATCATCCGACACTGCCGTCACTGTTGAAGAAAGCGGGTTACGGGACGGCGCTGGTAGGCAAATGGCATCTGGGCGAGGGGCCGGATTTCGGCCCGCTCAAGAGCGGTTACGATCAGTTCTTCGGCGTTCTGGCGGGCTCGGCGGACTATTTCAATCATGGCGCCGATACAGCGCGGCAAGCGCCCCTGTCCGCCCAGCTTCATGATCAGGAAACCCCGATAGACCAGCCCGGCTACATGACGGATTTGCTTGGGGACCGGGCGGTGCAGACCATCAACGCCTACGCAAAATCGCAGCAGCCATTCCTGCTGAGCCTGCATTTCACTGCGCCGCACTGGCCGTGGGAAGGTCCAAACGACGAAGCGGAATCCAGACGCATTAAAAATTTACACCATACCGATGGCGGTTCCCAGGAAACCTTCAAGGAGATGGTCCAGAGCATGGACGCCAATATCGGCAAGGTTTTGCGCGCGCTTGAAAGCAATGGTCTTGCGCGGGACACCATCGTCATCTTCACCAGTGACAATGGCGGCGAGCGGTTCTCCGATAACGGGCCGTTTATTGGTTCGAAGTCGGAGCTTCTCGAAGGCGGCATGCGCGTACCGGCCATTGTGCGCTGGCCCGCACAGATTGCGCCGGGATCGGTTTCACAGCAGGTCAACATTACCATGGACTGGATGCCGACTTTGCTGGCTGCCGCCGGAGCCCAGGCGGACCCGGCCTATCCGATGGAGGGTGAAAGCCTGATCCCGGCGCTTACGCAAAACCCGGCGCCGCATCCACGCAAACTGTTCTGGCGTTACAAATCGCATGCGCAGCGCGCTGTGCGTGACGGCGACTGGAAATATCTGCGGATCAATGGCAATGAGTTCCTGTTTGACGTGGTGCGCGATCCGCGTGAGCGGGCCAATCTCAAGGACCGGCACAAGGACGTGTTTGACCGCCTCAAGCAGGATTGGGAGGCATGGAACGCCACCCTTCTTCCGGAAACTTCCGCCCCTTCTTACCGCATGCCGGGTAATCTGTTTGCGGATCATTATGGTGTGGTGAACCCGCAGCCACCAGCTCCGGCGGCCAAATAGGCGCCGCCTTTATCACATAAAGATCGCGATTTATCGGGACGGAAAAACGGGTTACCTCACTGCACTTTTAAGTCACCACTTGCCGGCGTTTCATTCTGCGGCTTTCGAGCCGGGCTTGGCTGTCACATTTGCCGGTTCGATCTTTACCGGCTCATGCCCGTAAGTATCGCGGTCGTGATATTCCGACTGGAAATTTGCGTCGCGCCCGCCCCATCCAAATTCATTCATCCACCCGGACGGATTGAGAAAATAAAACGAATACATGCCATCATTGGCATGTTTGCCAGGCATGATGCCAAGCTGGATTTTGTTCTGCTGAACGATCTCGTAGGCCAGGCCAACATCGTCGAATTGCTCGTATTGCAGCATCAGATGATTAATGCGTTTGGCGCCGGGAAACCCCCAGGCCAGTGAATGATCCCGGCTGTTGCAGGACATGAACATGGCCTCAACCGGTTTCGGCAGGCCCGGAATGGCAAACCGGTAATCCACGCCGCCGCGCATACCAAGAAGCCGGTAAAACGCGTAGGTCTTCTCCCAGCCCACGGTTTCGGTAAGCATGGTGTGGCCCATTCCACCATCGCCAGTGACGAAGCCTCCATGCATCCGGCGGCCAGGATGAAACGGCTTGTTGGGTTGTGAGTGCGGCCCGTGGAAAATTTCAATGGGAATCCCGCTTGGGTCCGACAGCTTCATCAGTTCCAGCACATGCCGCTGGCTTGCTTCCTCGTGACTTCCGGTCTGCACCTTAACCCCGGCGGTCTCAAGCTGGCGTTGCATTTCACGAAATTCTTCGCTGCCCGCAACGCGAAAGCCGAGATAATTGAGATCGTCTGTTCCGTCCTCATCAACGACGATGCGGTGATGCCAGTAATCCGTGCGCAGATAACAGCGTCCGGGCGCATCTCCGTCCACAACCTCAAGCCCCAGAATGTCAGCCGCGAAACGCTTCCAATCGGCAAGGCTTTTGACCCCGATCCCCATATAGCCAAGCTCTGTTACCTGCACCATAGAGTTTCCTCCTGTTGTTGTTGGCCGCATCCTTACGACGGTTTCTGTACGCGAGTGTAGCGAGGCGGAGGTAGTGGGGCAACAGGTCATTGCCGGACAACGGGCGGACCCTTTTGCATTTCCATATGCCACGGGCATGGGCTAAGCTTCACAAAAAGCAGAAATATTTATTTCTCAATATAGAGGGGAGTTTTTGATGCCAGCTCGCACAGGCGCGCAGTTTCTGCGCGGTCTAAAAAACAAGAGGGAAATCTGGGTTGGCTCTGAAAAGGTGAGTGACGTCGCCGGTCACCCGGCCTTTACAGGTGCGGCCCATGGGCTTGCCGGTGTTTTCGATCTGCAACTTGCGCACGCGCAAGACTGCATGATGCCCGATCCCGAAACGGGCGAGCAGATCAGCGTCAGCCACCTGATCCCGCGATCGAAAGAAGATCTCGCCCGCCGCCATACCTGCCTTGAGCGGATTGCCGAATATACCGTCGGCGTCATGGGCCGTTCGCCCGATTATATGAATGTCACCTATGCGGGCTTTGCCGGACGCGCCGACGAATGGGGCGCCAATGGCAATGAGCAGGGCGCAGAAAATCTCGTCAACTATCAGAAATATTTACGGCGCAATGATATTTCTCTGACCCATGCACTGCTGCACCCGATCATCGACAAGGGCCTGGGGGAGCTGATTGATCCGGGCAACGACGTGGCGTTGCGCAAGGTTGGCGAGACGGCGCATGGCATTATTGTGCGCGGTTCGCGCGTACTGGCGACGCTTGCTCCGTTTGCGGACGACCTGGCTATTTATCCCGGATACCCGCTAAAACCTGATTGCGAGGATTACGCGCTTTCATTCTGCATCCCGATGGGGACGCCAGGGCTGAAATTCATTTGCCGCGATAATTTTGCGCAAACCCGCAATCTGTACGATTTTCCTTTGTCTGCCCGCTTCGACGAGCAGGACGCCTTTGTGATATTCGATGATGTCGAGGTGCCCTGGGACCGTTTGCATATCAATGGCAATCTGGCGGTATATAATCAGGTGATGACCCAAAGCTGGTGGCCGAACATCATGCAGCAAACCATGATCCGGGCGCAGACCAAGCTGGAGTTTGCCTGGGGGTTGGCCACAAAGATGGTGGAGGCCGTGAATGGCGTGCAACCCGCCGCTGCGCAGATGCTGGGCGAAATCTGGACCTTTGCGGAGTTTACCCGCTCCTGCATCCAGAAGGCGGAAGCAAACGCCTATGAGTTTGGCAATGGAGTATGGTTCCCGGAAGGGGCACCGCTTTATGCACTGCGCGCAACGCTTCCCACTTGGTTCCCGCGGGTCAACGAGATCATCCGGCTGCTCGGCTCGCACAATCTGTTCGCGGCCCCTTCCCAGGCATTGTTTGCCGATAAAAATTTACGTCCATTGATCGACCGCTATATGCGTGGCGCGGGTGACATGACTGCCGAAGCCCGCAGCCGTATTTTCCGCCTCGCCTGGGATTTCTCAGGCAGCGCGCTTGCCAGCCGGAACGAGCATTATGAACGTTTCTATCTGGCCTCTGGCGCGCGTAATCTGCAGTTTTGTCAGATGCTGGCGGACCGGACCCACGCCGATAAACTTGTAAATCGTTTTCTGACGGAGGAATCATGATGGGTGGAAATAGCGTGAATGTCGCGGGCGTTGAAATTTCGACCGATCACTGGATAAATGGACGCCGGGTCGCGTCGCAGCACAAATTCGCCAACTTCTCGCCGGTTGACGGATCGCATCTGGCGGATGTCTCGGCTGGTGGCAAGGCAGAGGTGGAGCAGGCGGTTGCTGCCGCGCGCAAGGCGTTTCCCGCCTGGGCTGCACTTGGCCCCAAAGGCCGCCTGCCGATCCTCAAGCGTTTTGCAGAAGGGATCAAGGCGCGCGTCAATGAGCTAGCGGCCGTTGAAACCATGGATAACGGGTCGCTGCTGCTTGGCAATGTGCACCGCATGGTGCCGCGCGCGGCGTTGAACATCGATTTTTTTGCTGAATGGGCGCTGACCCTGGGCGGGCATGCGATTGACTCGCCCGAAGTCGTCAACCATGTGCACTATGATCCATCTGGCGTTGCGGCCTTGATCACGCCCTGGAACGGGCCGCTGATGCTGACGACGTGGAAGGTTGGCCCCGCACTTGCGGCTGGCAATACGCTTGTTGTGAAACCGCCGGAATGGGCGCCGCTGACCTGTTCTCTGCTGGCGGATATCGCACATGCTGCGGGAATTCCGCCAGGCGTCCTTAATATCGTGCAGGGCATTGGCGAAGAAGCTGGCGACGCGCTGGTCAATCACCCGGATATTGACCGCATCAGTTTTACCGGTTCGACGGACACGGCAAAACTGATTGGTCAGGCGGCGGCGCGCTCGATTACGCCCCTGAGTGCCGAGCTTGGCGGAAAGTCACCCTTCATCGTCTGTGCTAACGCTGATCTGGATAGCGCCGCCCAGACCGTGGCGATGCAATATATGAATGCCGGGCAGGTTTGCCTGGCAGGCACCCGCGTCATGGTCGAAAGTTCGATCGAGGAGAATTTCCTGGGCAAGGTGCGCAACGCCATGACCCATATGGCGCTGGGTGACCCGCGCGAAAAGGATACGCGGATAGGCCCGCTGATTACGAAACAGCATTTCGACCGGGTTGCGGGATTCGTGGAACGCGCCAAACAGGCCGGCGCCGTGCCGCTTTGGGGCGGTTCCAAGGCCAATTTCGGTGAACTGTATTTCGAGCCGACCCTGTTCAACAATGTGACCCCGGAACTGGAGATCGCACAACGTGAAGTGTTTGGCCCGGTGCTGACCTGGCAAAGCTTCCGTTCCGATGACGAGGTTGTCGATATGGCCAACAATACGCGCTATGGCCTCGCGGCCACTTTATTCAGCCGCGATGAAGCACGCGCCACGGCCATTGCGTCGCGAATAACGGCGGGCACCGTATGGGTCAATTGCTTCTTTGTCCGCGATCTGGCGGCGCCGTTTGGTGGCAGCCGCGACAGCGGTATCGGGCGCGAAGGCGGAAACTGGAGTTTCGATTTCTTTTGCGACATCAAGAATATCTCGATCCGCAAGGGATCGTTCGCTTAAAGCAGGAGGGTGACATGTCTGTACTTACCGGATCACGCGAAGAATGGCGGCGCATTTTGCATGAGGGGTTTCCGGTCTGGGTACGGCCGGAAGGGGACCGGCTGCGGCTGGGCGACGGGCGCATGGTCGATGAGGCCAGCGCCACCTATATGCCCCCCTGCGACCCGACCAAAATCATCTGTATACATCTGAACTATGAATCCCGGCGCGTGGAATTCAAGGCGCCGGCGTTAAAGGCACCTGGCTATTTCATGAAACCGCTGACTACGCTGAATGCGCATCGTGGTTTCCTGAACCGCCCCGCCAATTGCCAGTATCTGAACTATGAAGGCGAGATTGCGGCTATTGTCGGCAAGCCGATGCGCAACGTGGCGCGCACGGATGTGTGGGACTGTCTTGCCGGTTTCGCCGCCGCCAACGATGTGGGCGCGCATGATTTTCGCGATACGGATGCAGGCTCGATGCTGCGCGTAAAGGGTCAGGACGGGTTCTGCCCCATCGGTCCTGGCATCGTGCGCGGCGTGGATATTCGCGAGCAATCGGTGCGCACCTATATAAACGGCAAGCGTGTGCAGGATGGCCCGGTCAGCGAAATGACATTTCCCATCGACTATATCCTTGCGGATCTTTCCCGGCACATCACGTTTTTGCCCGGCGATGTTGTGCTGACGGGAACCCCGGCAAACTCGCGGCCGATGCAGCCCGGCGACGTGGTGGAAGTGGAAGTGACGCAGGTCGGCAAAGTATCCAGCACCGTGCAGGAAACCCCCGCGCCATCGCATCAGCTGGGCGCGGAACCAACCGAGAGTGATAATGTGCGCCGGGTTGCCCTCGGGGTATTCTGAACGGCGGGGGTGGTTTATTCGTTTATGCGATAGGCTGCGGCGATATGTATTCGGGCGCATCGGGATAGGCGCATTGCGCAAGGGTCGTTCTGTCGAGTTCTTTCAGAAAGGCTTCCTGCGCGGCGGCAAGATGTCCCTTCAGACGGCATGATGGCGTCAGCGGGCAGGCTCCGCCGTCGCTCCGCATGCATTCAACCAGCGCCTGGCGCTGCTCCAGCAGGCG
>JAUSQH010000358.1 GCA_030652895.1 Alphaproteobacteria bacterium | reverse complement strand
GGGTCAGGAAGGCGATGACGTCATGTTTGGTTTCGCGCTCAATTTCATCGATGCGGTCAACCTCAAACGCGCCGCGTTCCCACACCGCTTGCGCCGCCTCGCGGGGAATAACGCCAAGCTCGGCCATGGCGTCGCAGGCATGGGCCTCAATCTCGAACCAGATGCGAAACTTGGCTTCGGGTTTCCAGATGGCAACCATTTCGGGACGGGAATAACGCGGGATCATCTTTGCATCAAGTCTCTGTAATGTGTGGGCGATTGTGAGCGTGGTTCTGCGAGAAAACCAAGCTATACTCTTATACCCAGAAGTTCACGGGTGCTGTAGGATAAAAGTGCTTCGAGTGCGGCAGATTATCAGAATTCGGGAGCCTTACAGAGTCGTTAGACCATCCAGAAGCCAGAATACCTTTATAAATTGGGGCTGCGCCGCATTATTAACAATTAACACTGGCCCCTTAACCATGAACCGCAGGATACTCAGATGACCAACGACGAAGAAATCATTCGTAATTTTATCTTGGCATGGTCACGGCTCGACGCCGAGGAACTGGTGAAATATTTTTCTAAAGACGGCGTTTATCACAATATGCCTGCCTCGCCAGTTTCCGGTCACGATAACCTTAAGAGCTTCATCAGCGCCTTCCTGAAAAACTGGACCTCCACCGAATGGGACATTCTTAATCTTGTGTCCAAGGGAAATATTGTGATTGCGGAGCGACTTGACCGCACGATGGTTGGCGAGAAGGCGGTGAATCTGCCATGCTGTGGCGTCTTCGAAATGGAGAACGGAAAGATCAAGGTATGGCGCGATTATTTCGACATGGCGACGTTTTCCAACGCTTTGAAGGATTGAAACCAAACCGGTCAATCGTCTTATTGACGCTGGTTCTCCCTGGCGTCGAGCGGCGGCGCCCTATATCAGTCCCAATTGCTGGAGGCTGACAGTTTTTCCGCGTCCGACCACCACGTGATCATGCACTGCGGTCTTAAGCTGTTCGCCTGCCTCGACGTTCAGTTTAGTCATTTCAATATCCGCACACGAGGGAGTGGGGTCGAAGCTGACGGATTCATTGCTCGTTGCATGACTTCGCGTCTGGGGATCGGACGAAATAAAATCAACTCAAGCAGTTCATACTCGGCAAGGGCTATGGCGCTTGCTTCCATCGTCAGCTGTGCAGCGACCCGCAGCGCCAGCGCGCCGCCTCCAGAAGCAAAAAATAAAAGTTTTTCCGCGTGATTGCCGGATTGCTTCGCTCCGCTTGCAATGACACTATCATCGGGCGGGCCAGTCAATAATTGCTTTATCCAGGAAAAATAAGAGCACAGGGAGAGCGGCATGAAAACGCTACAACTGGAATCTTTCGCCGAGGGCTTTG
>JAUSQH010000356.1 GCA_030652895.1 Alphaproteobacteria bacterium | reverse complement strand
CCAGCCAGAACACGGCATCAGCGATTTCTTCCGGATTGCCAATGCGGCGCAGCACTTCTTCGCCGCCGATGGCGTCGCGCATCTTGTCGATCACTTCCTTTGACGCCCCTGCCCTGCCCGCCGCCAGCGGGGTGGCGATGACACCGGGGCACACGCAATTGACCCGCACGCCGAAATAACCGAACTCCAGCGCCATGCTTTTGGTCATCTGCAGCACGGCGGCCTTGGCGGCGTTATACAGCGCGGGGCCGATGCCCGAATAAAACGCGGCGATGCTGGCGGTATTGACAATGGTCCCCGAACCCTGCGCCTTCAATATGGGCGCCGCATGCTTGATACCCAGAAACACGCCTTTCACCAGTACGTCCATGGTGATGTCGTAATCCTCCAGCGAAATACTCTCCACCGGCCCGGCGGCGCCACCAAAGCCCGCATTGTTGTAAATACAGTCCAGACGCCCAAACTTGGTGACAGCGCTGTCCACGGCCGCCTTGACCTGGGCTTCATGGGTGACGTCGGTACGCTGAAAATGCACCGCCGCGCCCAGTTCTCCGGCCAGCTTTTTGCCCATTTCCTCCTGCATGTCGGCGATAACCACTTTTGCACCCTCGGCCACGAATTTGCGCACGGTGGCGGCTCCTATGCCGCTCGCTCCGCCGGTTATGACCGCAACGCGCCCTTCATATCTTCCAGCCATTTCTGTCTCCCCTGTTCATTGTGTTGGTTTAATCCATTTCTGCATGGGCCCGCCGGCAAAGCAAGCCCGGATGCTGCGCTAGACACGCAGCCGGGAGGCCGCTAAAACCAAGCCAGACGTTTGTTTCTAAATATTTCCATTGGGAATTTTGCATGGCCAAGCCGCCGGTGACGAATCTGAACGGGATTCGCGCGACATTTCTGGATTTTTTTGCCGGTAACGAACATACAATCGTGCCGTCTTCGCCATTGGTGCCGCGTAACGATCCAACATTGATGTTCACCAATGCTGGCATGGTGCAGTTCAAGAACGTCTTTACCGCACAGGAAACCCGTCCCTATGTACGGGCCGCGTCATCCCAGAAATGCGTGCGCGCGGGCGGCAAGCATAATGATCTGGATAATGTCGGCTATACGGCGCGGCATCTGACGTTTTTCGAAATGCTCGGCAATTTTTCGTTTGGCGATTATTTCAAGGAAGGCGCCATCGAAATGGCGTGGCGGCTGATCACCAAAGAGTACGGCCTGCCCGCAAAGCGCCTGTGCGTGACGGTTTATGCCGATGACGATGAGGCGCATGGGCTGTGGCGCAAGATCGCCGGGCTGCCCGATGACCGCATCATCCGTATTGCAACCGCGGACAATTTCTGGTCGATGGGCGACACCGGGCCATGCGGGCCCTGTTCGGAAATTTTCTTTGACCATGGGGAAACTGTACCCGGCGGCCCGCCCGGATCGGCGGATCAGGACGGCGACCGGTTTGTGGAGATCTGGAATCTGGTCTTTATGCAATATGACCAGCGCGGACCGGGCGACCGCATTGCCCTGCCGCGTCCGTCCATCGATACGGGCATGGGGCTGGAACGCATTGGCGCGGTACTGCAGGGCAAGCACGATGTGTTCAGCACCGATGTGCTGCGCGCGCTGATCGAAGCGGCGGCGGACGCCGTTGGCGGCGATCCGGACGGGCCGGCGGCG
>JAUSQH010000354.1 GCA_030652895.1 Alphaproteobacteria bacterium | reverse complement strand
GCTGTGCAGATTTGCGGAGCCACTTCTCATCGCTGACCCCGATTCTCTCGGTGGCACCCCGACGTCGCTTGATCGTTGGTCGCAAACAGTCGCAGGAAACATGAGCGCGATCGTGAGAATGGCCTTCAATGCAAGCGCCTCGCTTGGTTCCAATGTGCCAACAAGGCCGGCGGTTTGAGTACGTTGCACATCGACGTGACACTTACCCTGGCGGTCGCGAGGGACCGCCAACCAGCTGGGCTGCTCCTGCGGCCCCTCACCTAGGAACGTCTGCTTTCCGAACTGACCAATTTCCGCTTTGGGTCGGGTGCGTCCCTCGCTGGTGACCAAAGCTGCGATCAGGCAGAATACCGCGTCAACGGTAGCAACCAGTGCGACACCGGCCATTGGGTTTGGTCAGCGCCACCGTCAGCAAAGGCCGACGACCCGCCTACCAAGGCCGGGCAGTCGCCCGTTGCATCGTCTCAATCCTCATCCTCTAGCTCAACGGGCCAATGCTGTCCCCATTGTTCAACAACCGGGTGATCTCCTCGGCCGGCCTTGGCTTGCTGAACAAGAACCCCTGGGCGTAATCGCAACCAAGTTCCTTCAGCAGGGCGAGTTGCTCGGCGGTTTCCACGCCTTCAGCGATGGTCTTCAGCTTCAGGCCGTGCGCGAGCGCGATGATGGTGCGAACAATGGTGTCGCTGCTTTCAGATTGCCCAAGCGTGCTGATGAAGCTCTGGTCGATCTTGAGTATGTCCACAGGCAATCGCTGCAGATAGCTCAACGACGAGTAACCCGTTCCGAAATCGTCGATGTAGATCGTGAAGTTGTGCCTTTTCAGCAGATCGATCTGCCATATGGTCGTTTCGACATCGTCCATCAGTTCAGACTCCGTCAGCTCGATGGCTAGCGGATTCAAGCCGTTTTGATTAATGCCGCCGGCGGCACCGGCAAGACGCTCGATGAAATCCTCTTGCCGCAATTGTTGAAACGATATGTTGATCGCCACGCGCATTTCAATGAATCCGGCGTCTCGCCAGGCTTGGATTTGTTGACATGCGGTGTTCAACACCCAGTCACCCAGCTCGACAATCAGGCCGGTCTCTTCGGCGACGGGGATGAAGCGTGCCGGTGACACAGGGCCAAACTCCACGCTGTTCCATCGTGCAAGAGCTTCGAGGCTCACGATGCGGTACGAATGAATATCCACCACGGGCTGGTAATACAAGGCTAGGCCAAGATTGCCCTTGATGGCGTGCCGGAGCGCCTGTTCGAATTTCTCCCGTTCACTGGCGGCTTGCTGGATCGCGGAAGAATAAAAATTCACCGCGTGGTTGCGGCCATCCTGACCGCTGTTGCAGGCAAGCGTGGCATTCACGAGCAGGCTCGCCGCATCCTCGCCATCGTCCGGATATATCGCGGCACCGCCTCGTATGGTCAGGTGGATCTCGCGCGTCGGGTTGCGAAAAACGGTAGGCAGCCCGGATATGAGGGCCTGGGCGAGATGAATTGCATCCTGCATCGATGCGATATCGACGTAGACGATCGCGAACTCGTCGCCCCCCAGGCGCGAAACCGTATCGCCTTCGCGGACGTGGCCCGACAGGTGCGTGGCGAGCATGTTCAGGACGTCATCGGAGACGTGATGGCCGTGCACGCCGACCAGCCGGTGGAAATCCGTGATGTTGAGTACGACCACGCTCACGTGGCGATCATGGTGGCGCGCACGCAGAATTGCCTGCTGCAGGCGGTCTTCGCAAAGGGTTCTGTTCGGCAAACCGGTCAGCGCGTCGTAATACAGCAGATGATCGATGCGTTGATCCTTGTCGATGTATTCGAGCCCAAGCGAAATGTCCGCCGCGAGTTCCTGGAAAAGGTCTACCTCTGGCGCCTCGAAGAAATGTGCCTCGCCGGCGTAGAGCCCGAGTACGCCTATGACTTTGCCGTCCCGTCTCAGCGGAAAGCCAGCCAGTGCCCCAAAGCCATGCACCCGCGCCAACGATCGCCAGG
>JAUSQH010000350.1 GCA_030652895.1 Alphaproteobacteria bacterium | reverse complement strand
CGGTCAGGTGCGCGGCGCAGGGCAGCAGCCGTTTTTGGTCGCCCAGAAAGGATTCCGCCATCGCGATAGCACTGGCTGCGGGCGCGTAAAACGCCGAACCGGTTTTCAGAAGGCCGACAATTTCGGCGCCACCGTCTCGGGTGCGCTGCACAATCTGTTCCAGCCTCTTGGCGGTCGTCCAGCCCATTTTCACCAGATCGGGCAGCGGGATGCCCGCCACGGTCGAATAACGCGTCAGCGGCACCATGGTGTCCCCATGCCCGCCGAGGACGAAGGTCGAGACGTCCTTGATGGAGACGCCGAACTCTTCCGCCAGGAAATATTGAAAGCGGGACGAATCCAGCACCCCGGCCATACCGACCACCATGTTCTGCGGCAGTCCACTGACCTCGCGCAGCACCCAGACCATGGCGTCCAGCGGATTGGTGATACAGATGACAAAGGCTTTTGGTGCGTATTTGCGAATGCCTTCGCCGACCTGCTCCATCACCTTGATATTGATGCCCAGCAGATCGTCACGGCTCATGCCCGGTTTGCGGGGTACGCCTGCCGTCACGATGACCACATCGGCACCCTTGATGCCGGCATATTTATTGGTGCCGGACAGCTTCACGTCAAAGCCTTCAACCGAGCTGGTCTGGGCCAGGTCCAGGGTTTTGCCCTGTGGAAGGCCTTCCAGAATGTCAAACATGACGATATCGCCCAGTTCCTTCAGCCCAGCGAGTAACGCCAATGTGCCGCCTATCTGTCCGCCCCCGATGAGAGCTATTTTCCTGCGCGCCATTACTTCCTCCGCTATGCTAAACGATATCATTAACTATAAGGCTAGTAGCGCGATTATTGCTGCTCTGCAAGAGAGTGTGCACACTAATGCAGTGTAATTACAGCTTACCGGCAAATATGACTGTCGACGCACATCAACGCCACGGTGTCAGCAAGCCAGTTTCCTATCCCAAGCGGGTGTGATAGATAAAAATTGTGCGGGTGTAGCTCAATGGCAGAGCAGAAGCTTCCCAAGCTTACGACGAGGGTTCGATTCCCTTCACCCGCTCCAGCAAAATCAATAGCTTATTCTGACGCTCCGGT
>JAUSQH010000337.1 GCA_030652895.1 Alphaproteobacteria bacterium | reverse complement strand
GGCCTGGAAGTGCTGCGCATTATCAATGAACCCACTGCCGCGTCCCTGGCTTATGGCCTGGACAAACAGGAAGGCAAGGTCATCGCGGTGTACGATCTGGGTGGCGGCACGTTTGACGTGTCGGTGCTGGAAATCGGTGATGGGGTGTTCGAAGTCAAATCGACCAACGGTGACACCTTCCTGGGCGGCGAAGATTTCGACATGCGGCTGGTGAATTATCTGGCCGATGAATTCAAGAAAGAACATGGCATTGATCTGCGCAACGACAAGCTGGCGCTGCAACGTCTGAAGGAAGAGTCCGAAAAGGCCAAGATTGAGCTCTCAAGCACGCCGCAGACCGAGATCAACCTGCCCTTCATCACCGCCGACAAAACCGGGCCAAAGCATCTGACCATGAAGTTGACCCGTGCCAAGTTTGAGGCGCTGGTGGACGATCTGATTCAGAGAACCGTCGCGCCCTGCGCGCAGGCATTGAAAGATGCGGGCCTCTCGGCGGCGCAAATTGATGAAGTGGTGCTGGTGGGCGGCATGACCCGTATGCCCAAGGTGCGCGAAGTGGTGAAAAACTTCTTTGGCCGCGAACCGCATAAGGGCGTTAATCCCGACGAGGTCGTTGCCATGGGCGCGGCCATTCAGGCGGGTGTGTTGCAGGGCGACGTCAAGGACGTGCTGCTGCTGGATGTGACGCCCCTGTCGCTGGGCATCGAAACGCTGGGCGGCATATTCACCCGGCTGATAGATCGCAACACAACTATTCCGACCCGCAAAAGCCAGGTGTTCTCCACCGCCGAAGATAACCAGTCTGCGGTGACCATTCGGGTCTTTCAGGGCGAACGCGAAATGGCCGCCGACAATAAATTCCTCAACCAGTTTGACCTGGTCGGAATTCCGTCCGCGCCGCGCGGGGTGCCTCAGGTCGAGGTAACCTTCGATATTGACGCCAATGGCATTGTTAATGTCGGCGCCAAGGACAAGGCGACCGGCAAGGAACAAAATATCCAGATCCAGGCTTCCGGTGGTCTGAGTGACGCCGACATTGATAAAATGGTCAAGGACGCCGAACTGCATGCCTCGGAAGACAAGGCGCGCCGCGCCCGTGTTGAAGCGCGTAACCAGGCGGAACAGCTGATCCATTCCACCGAGCGTACAGTGGCCGAGGCAGGCGACAAGCTTGACGCCGCACTCAAGAGCGAGGTCGAGACCGCCGTTGCTGATCTGCGTAGTGCGATGGAAGATGAAAACGCCGGTGAGGCTGAACTCACACCGAAAATTCAGGCGTTGATGACAGCGTCAATGAAGATGGGCGAAGCCATGTACAAGCCGGGCGAAGAAACCGATGATGGCGGACAGCCCGCTGACGGTGACGACAGCGTTGTCGATGCGGATTTCGAAGAAATCGACGAAGACCACAAAAAAGACTAATTCAAAAAAACCGGCGCAGGAAATTTTCTGCGCCGGTTTCCTCATATGTTGGATGTAGCGGGATAAGGACGGGCAGGAATGGCTAAGCGTTGCTATTACGAAACCCTGGGAGTTGAACGGGGCGCCGCTCCGGAGATTATCAAAAAAGCCTACCGCAAGCTCGCCAAGGAGCATCATCCGGACCAGAACAGGGAAAACGCCCAGGCCGAAGCCCAGTTCAAGGAAATCACCAACGCCTACGACATTCTGAAAGACGAACAAAAACGCGCCGCCTATGATCGCTTTGGCCATGCGGCATTTGAAAATGGCGGCCCGCGCGGCAATGGCGGTGGCGATGGTTTCGGCTTTTCCGATTTGTCCGATGTGTTCAACGATCTGTTCGGCATGGGCGGCAGACGGGCTGGCAATCGCACACGCGGCGCCGATTTACGTTTCAATATGGAAATCAGCCTCAACGACGCCTATCACGGCAAGCAGGCCGAAATTCGCATCCCGACATCGGTGGGCTGTGAACCCTGTAAGGGCAGCGGCGCGGCAGCCGGGTCAACGCCCGCCGTCTGTGCGAGTTGTAGCGGCGCGGGCCGGGTCCGTGCGCAGCAGGGCTTCTTCTCGATCGAACGCACCTGTCCGTCATGCGGCGGGCGTGGCCAGGTGATCAAAAGCCCGTGTACGTCCTGTAATGGTGCGGGCCGGGTGCAAAAAGAACGTGCACTGAATTTCTCGGTGCCGCGCGGCGTGGAAGAAGGCACCCGCATCCGTCTGTCCGGCGAAGGCGAAGCAGGCGTCCAGGGCGGCCCCAGCGGCGATCTGTATGTGTTCATTTCCATCACCCCGCACGCGATATTTCAGCGTGACGGGCATAATTTATTCTGCCGGGTTCCCATTTCCATGACCAGCGCGGCCCTGGGCGGCCAGATCGAGGTGCCGGCCATGGAGGGCGAACCCGCGCGCATCACCATTCCCGAAGGCACCCAGAGCGGGCGCCAGTTCCGCCTGCGCGGCAAGGGCATGCCGCCGCTGCGCGGTTCCGGCTTCGGCGATCTGTTCATCGAAACCATGGTC
>JAUSQH010000327.1 GCA_030652895.1 Alphaproteobacteria bacterium | reverse complement strand
ATTGTGACAATAAACGTCTTCAAAGGAGATCGTCAAGCGTCAGCCGAAAGCCTCGTGGCGGCAAAAGATCTCGAGCACCCCGCACGGGGTGACACCTCGTTCTGGGTGTGCCTCAGCTACACCCGCTGGTCCCGCCGCAGGCTTCGCCTTCTTAGCCCTTCATGCGCACTTGGGCGATATCGGCGCGCGAGCTCCGCGCTGCGCGCCCTCCCTCTTGGCCTTCGTCGAGTAAAGGCGCAATAATCATCCGTTGGAGGATGAAGGGGGAGGGGCGGCGATGCTGAGCGATAGGGCCCGTCAGGCGCGCTTGGCCCGCGCCCGCCGCCGCGAGGCGAAACAGGCGCCGGACCTCGCCCGCCACATCAATTCGGTCAACGACACGGCGCGGCAATGCGCGACGCATTATGCCGGATTTCTGTTTCTCGCCGGCGGCCTTTTCATCCTGATCAGCGGCACGACGCATGAAGACCTGTTGCGCGAAACGCCGGTGCAGATGCCGCTGTTCAATATCGGCGTGCCGCTCAAGACATTCTATGTGCTGGCGCCGCTGATCTTCCTGATCCTGCATGTCAACCTGCTGAACAAGCTGGCGCAATTGCGCACGCAATTTCAGGAACTGGGCCCGCCGGAAGCGCGCCCCGGCCTGCGCACGCATCTCTTTCAGTTCGACTATGCGTTGTTGCTGGGCGGTTTCGTCGGCAAGTTCAGTGAACGAGTTGTGCTCGGATTCATCGTTGGACTGACGCTCTTTGTCATGCCGGTGATGCTGCTGATCTACGCGCAATACAAGTTTCTGCCCTACCACAGCGACGTGATCACATGGTGGCATCGATGCATTGTGACATTCGATATGTGCGTGTTGATCTTCTTTCACGTCGCAATCGCGCCAGCGCCAACACTGCGTCGCACCTTCTTCAGAGCGGCCTCCACAGTCCTGTGTGCAATAGCACTGTTTACGTCGTGGGGGTTTTTGACCCCTCCCGACCGACTTCTTGATCGATGGATGGGATCTAGCGCTTGGAATATGGCGGAAAAAGCGATCGACCTAAAACGAAATATATCAATGCCGGCAACGTATCTCCGAAACGTACAAATGCAAGGTCTGCTTTTGTCCGATGCTCAGACCAAAGAGGCTGGAGAGAGAACGCTTCGCGACACATCGGGGTTGAAATTGTCTGGGCGCGATCTGAGATACGCTGATTTGTCGGGCGCTGATCTGCGTGGTGCAAGTTTGGCTACCGCGTCGCTGCAAAACGCCATGCTTGCCGGAGTTGATCTTTCATTTTCGGACATCAGAGGGACAGATTTTTCATCTGCGAACCTCCGCCACGCGAAACTTGTTGGTTCGATCGGGATTCCTTGGAAATTCAACGATAACTATAGGCTTGAATCTTCCTTGATTACGGCCGCCGGCGGCCTAGAGCGAAGTGACCATTTGGAAGAGCACGAAATAGAGAAGAGAACCAGCTTTGAAGGGGCGATTCTAGAATACGCTGACCTGAGTTACGCGAATCTTTCTTATGCACTCCTTTCCCGAAGTAACCTGTTCGGATCTACAGCCAGTTCGACCATGTTTAGAGAAGGGGATTTGCAATATGCAAATCTAGCTTCTAGTCAAATGAAAGGTGCAAACTTTGTCCGCGCAAAGCTTGGGGGGGGCCGGTTAGAAAGTGCTCTTATGCAAGGGGCAGTTTTTGTGGTTGCAGAAATGCGAGGGACCAATTTGTATAGGGCGAATTTGGTTGCTGCAGATTTCTCAAATGCGGATTTATCCGGCGCGAATCTGAGTTACGCGAGACTCTATGTTTCGAAGTTTGAAGAAGCAAAACTCATTGGAACGTCTCTGTATAGGGCGTATGTCGTTGGAGGGGATTTTTCCGGTGCAAATCTTACCGGCGCGTATTTCCGTGAAACGCATGCGCTTGGAGCGATCTTCTCAGGAGCAAATTTGCAGTCAGCGGACTTCCGATACTCGGCTCTTTCTGGCGCTCAGATTCTCAATTCAAATCTTACTCTTGCAGACTTCTCGGATGTGGCGGTTGAGCGACCAATTCGGAAGGATTTTTACCCCGATTTTGACGCGGCTGTTTTAATTTATCTGGAAGCCT
>JAUSQH010000084.1 GCA_030652895.1 Alphaproteobacteria bacterium | reverse complement strand
TGGTTCGATCAGCGCCGAGCGGTTGGAGCAATCCCTGGCCAGGATCGCCCGATTGAAACAGCGGTTTCTGGTTCCGTACAAACCGGTCGTGATTTCGGATGCCAAGCTGATCGTCGGGTGCCGAAGTCATCACGTCTTGCTTCGTTCCATCCATCAGGCCCGCGAACGATTGGCGAAAGCCACGGTGTGATCTCCCAGCCCTCCTTTCCAGCCGGTCGCCGAGAACTTTGGGCCTGGTGCTTCTACGATTTTGCGAACTCTTCCTTTTCCACCCTGATCGTGACGGTCGCCTACAGCGTCTACTTCATCCAGGTGGTGGCAGCCGATGTGTCGCCGTCGGGCATGGCCGAGCGACTCTGGTTTTGGGGCTATGCGCTGTCGATGCTGGTGGTGGCGCTGGTATCTCCCGTGCTTGGGGCGTTGGCGGATATCCGTGCAAACAAGCGGAGGGTGCTGATCGCTTCCACGCTTCTCTGTGTGGTCTGCACCGCGCTTTTGTGGTTCGTACACCGCGGTGATGTGGCGCTGGGACTGTTTATTTTTGGGATCGCCAATATCGGCTTTGATGTGGGGTTTGTGTTCTGTAGTGCGTTTCTGGTGGAGCTGGTGCCGCCGCAGCAGATGGGCCGCTTGTCGGGCTATGGCTGGGGATTCGGCTATGTCGGTGGCTTGCTCTCACTGGCGCTGGCCTACCCGTTTATCGTCGGCGGCTTTGCCGACACGAATCTCGGGTCGTATCGGATGAGCTTTGTTGTGACGGCGCTGTTCTTTCTGAGTGCCACATTGCCGACGTTTCTGTACTTGCAAGAACGGGCTCAGCCGCGTTCAGTCCCTGACGGCCTGACGGTATGGCGTGCGGTGAGCAGGCAACTGCGTGACACGGCCCGCCGTCTGTCGACCTATCGTGATCTCCGGCGCTATTTCATTGCCTATCTACTCTATTCGGACGCCATCAATACGGTGATCGTCGCGTCGGGCATCTTTGCAAACAAAGTCCTGGACTTCACGCCGGGCGATCTGATTATCTATTTCCTCGTGACCCA
>JAUSQH010000302.1 GCA_030652895.1 Alphaproteobacteria bacterium | reverse complement strand
GCTGTTCGCCTATTGCGAGGCGACGGCGCCCAAAATAACGGTAATCACCCGCAAGGCGATGGGTGGTGCCTATGTGGTGATGGCGTCCAAACATCTGCGCGGCGATCTGAACTTTGCCTGGCCGACAGCAGGCATTGCGGTGATGGGCGCCAAAGGTGCGGTGGAAATCATCTTCCGGGAAGAAATTGGGTCTCCAGAAAAGATTGCTGCGCGCACTGAAGAATATGAGACACAGTTTCTCAATCCATTTGTCGCCGCCAACCGGGGCTACATTGACGAAATCATCATGCCCCATTCAACGCGGCGGCGGATCAGCCTTGGATTGCAGCGCCTGCGCAACAAGCAGCTTGAGAACCCGTGGAAGAAACACGCGAATATTCCTCTGTAGACTGAAAAAATAATGTTCACAAAAATTCTGATCGCCAATCGCGGCGAAATCGCCTGCCGGGTTATTAAGACGGCGCGCAAAATGGGCATAGCAACCGTTGCTGTTTATTCCGACGCGGATGCGGCAGCGCTGCATGTGAAGATGGCGGATGAAGCGGTGCATATCGGCGCGCCGCCGGCCAGCGAATCTTACCTGATCGCCGACAAAATCATTGCGGCAGTGAAGCAGACCGGGGCACAGGCCGTGCATCCGGGCTATGGCTTTTTGTCGGAAAACACGGCGTTTGCGGAACGCCTGCAAAAAGAAGGCATCGCCTTTATTGGCCCCAATGTGCGCGCCATTCAGGCCATGGGCGACAAGATTGAATCAAAAAAACTGGCGGCCGCCGCCAAGGTCAATACGGTGCCGGGTTATCTGGGCGTGATCAAGGATACGGACGAGGCGGTAAAGATCGCATCGGACATCGGCTATCCCGTGATGCTGAAGGCGTCGGCTGGCGGCGGCGGCAAGGGCATGCGCATCGCCTGGAACGAAGCCGAAGTACGAGAAGGATTTCCCGCAGCCACGGCAGAGGCGGTTTCCAGTTTCGGCGATGACCGCGTGTTTGTCGAAAAGTTTGTAACCGAACCACGCCATATAGAAATTCAGGTGCTGGCAGACAAACACGGCAACACATTATATCTGGGCGAGCGCGAATGTTCGATCCAGCGCCGTCACCAAAAGGTGATCGAAGAGGCGCCCAGCCCGTTCCTCGATGAAGCTACCCGCAAGGCGATGGGCGAACAGTCGGTCGCCCTGTGCAGGGCCGTGAATTATGAGTCCGCGGGCACGGTGGAATTCATCGTCGACAAGGACCGGAACTTCTATTTTCTGGAAATGAATACGCGCCTGCAGGTGGAA
>JAUSQH010000299.1 GCA_030652895.1 Alphaproteobacteria bacterium | reverse complement strand
TGCCTGGGACGGATGGTTTTGAGACGACCCGGCGGCTGAAGCGCCTGACACCGGCGGTGTCGACTATGTTGCAAAGCCCATCGTACCGGATGAATTGATCGCCCGCATACGAACGCATCTTACCAATGCGCGTCTTGCGCGTACGGCGCTACGAAGCGGTGGATGCTTCGGGGCGCTATCATCACTAAAGTAAAGCTGGTGACGCCACCAGGAAAAGCAAAATGCGTCGGGACGCAAATCCCCTATGCGTACGCGCAACGGCGTCAGTCGTTGCATTGCTTTTTTCAATATCACTGATTTAATTATACTTTCAATTGCCGGGCGGTAATTTGCTTGAAGTCAAATAGCCTGGGATTGTTTTCTTGTATTAACGATGGTTCCCAGCAAAAAAAACGTATTGCAGCTTATACCCCTATCAGGTATATATCAAGTATGGATGCGAAAACTAAAAAAAGCTGTCTGAACCGCCTTGCCCGGATCGAGGGGCAGGTGCGCGGTGTGCGAAACATGGTCGAGGAAGATCGTTATTGCATCGAAATATTGACGCAGATCAATGCGGCGCGCGCTGCCCTCGATAAAGTCGAGCAAGAAGTTCTACGAGAACATTTGCAGAGTTGCGTTACCCATGCTTTTCACAGCGGATCGCTCAGCGAACGGCGGCAGAAGATTGATGAACTGATCAAGGTTCTGGATCGTTAAGTGCGCTGAGCGCACGCTTCGTCACCGCCAACAAGAGAGGATGTTCCATGTCCAGCTTAATTCGTACTGCCCTGGCCCCTGTAACGGCGCTTGGCCTGTTACTCGCCAGTCCGGCAATCGCACAGGCGCCGGCACAAAATCCGCATCACCCGAAGGATGCGGCCGCAAGCGCGGCGCCCGGCATGATGATGCCGATGATGGGGGGGCAAATGATGCCGATGGGCCATATGATGGGCGGCGGCATGATGGGAATGATGCATAAGCATCCGGAGGGATATTTTGCTTTCCTGAAAACAGAGATCGGAATTACCGACGCGCAGAATACCGTTTGGAAGGCTTATACGGATCAGTTGAGGGCTTTGATCAAGAAGCATCAGGACGCCATGCCGATGCAGCAGAAGACTCCCACAAATCCGCCCACCTGGATTGAGAAATTGACAGACCGCGAAGCAATGATGAGCGAACATCTGGAGGGGATGAAAAAAATCCGGCCCGCCGCGACAGCTCTGTATGCGGCTCTGAGCCCGGAGCAGAAGAAGAAAGCCGACACGCTAATGCCCGGCGCGATGGGTATGAAAATGGGCGGCATGTAACCCGCGTGCCGCTTACGCATAGCAAAACTGGTAAGTGAAACGCAGTTGAGACGCTGAAGCGGATCAGGTGCAGGATGGCGGCGGGTATGAAAGTGCGCGAGGTATGGAAAGACAGGCAGTGCTGGCTTTTTCCGACAAACGCGATGCAAGGCGTGCGCTTGCCGCCACCGTCCGCGTTCCTTATGATGCATTCGGTGGCGTCATGTTCTTGTCACATGGAGGCTGTTGTACTATGCGGTTGTCGTTAGGCATTGTTGTCGCCTTTACCGTTTCGCTGGTGGTCAGCGCCCTGCTGGGGCCGTCACCGGCGGCAGCCCATATGAATCATATACATCACGTGGAAATGGATGCGGCTAACACCCATCCCGCTGCTCCCCATCATTCGACGGCTGATACTTCGCAAGATGACGCGAAAGCCGATGGGGCCTGCTGTATGCTGGCCTGCACCCCGGCGGTGCTGGCGGTTTCTTCCCCTGCGCAGGTCTCCCTGCGCGTGACAGGGCGCGTCGCGCCCACATTGGCGCGCATTACAGCCGCGCGCCGTATTGATCCGCCGTTTCATCCGCCGCGCCGCGCTTAATCCACGCACACCGCGAAACATTCCCAGACTCATTCCGGCGCAACTGCCACGCAAAAGCGTGCGTCAGGCCGATCACTTATCAATGAAGTGGATATACCATGAATCCGAACTATTTCTTCCTGGCCGCGATACTTGGCGTTGCCGTTTCCAGCCTTGCCCCTCCGGCGTTTGCCAAGGCAGGTCACGGTTACGCATTTGGCGCCCCTGGCAAACCTGAACAGGTCAGCCGCAACATAGAAGTCAACCTGACCGACAATTACTATAAACCGGACGCGATCACCGTGAAGAAGAACGAAACCGTGCGCTTTGTGCTGCAGAACAGCGGTGAATTTCTGCATGAGTTCAGCATTGATACATTGGCCGCGCATGTCGCGCATCGCAAGGAAATGGCGGAGATGATGGAAATGGGTATGCTCACCCCAACCGGGGTCAACAAGAAAAAAATGAACATGACTCACTCAAATATGGACATGGGTGAAATGGATCATTCCGAAATGGGCATGAGCGATGCTGAAAAAGGTAACGGAACGCCGATGCAACATGATGATCCCAACACAGTTTTGTTGGCGCCAGGTGAAAGCAAAGAACTGGTATGGAAGTTTACCAGGGCCATGAAAATTGAATTCGCCTGCAACATGCCGGGACACTATGAGTCCGGCATGAAGGGCGCCATCCGGTTTGTGCAATAGAGAGGGGCAACACATAATGAGAAATTACTCCATGCTGAATCGCCGTACCTTCCTGGCGCGCAGCGCCGCCATCGGTGGCGCGGCGGTATTTGCCCCGCTGCTGCCTGCATGGGCGCGCTCGGGAACCCAGGGCCTAATGGCGGATATGCCGGTCCTTTCCGGTGGTGATGTTGCACTCACGATAGGCCACACTCCGTTTACCGTTGGCGGCCGGACTGGGCAGGCAATTACGATCAACGGCACTCTCCCCGCGCCGCTGATCCGCCTTAAAGAGGGACAAAATGCCCGGATTTCCGTAACCAACACCCTCGAAGAAGACAGCTCGATTCACTGGCACGGCATATTACTTCCCTTTCAGATGGACGGGGTGCCAGGGGTGAGCTTTCCCGGCATTCGCCCCGGAGAGACTTTTGTCTATGAATTTCCGGTCCGGCACGCGGGTACGTTCTGGTATCACAGTCATTCAGGCCTTCAGGAACAGCTTGGCCATTACGGGCCATTGATATTCGATCCAGCGGATGCGGATCCCGTCGCCTATGATCGCGAACATGTGCTGGTGCTTTCCGACTGGAGCTTCATGCAACCACACATGATGATGCAGAAACTGAAACACGGGAGCGGCTATTTCAACAGACAGAAGCTTACGCTCTCGGGGCTTCTGCAAGAAGGCAATCCAGAGGAGAAGATGCCGCTTAAAGACCGGCTGATGTGGAACGGGATGCGCATGGATCCCACCGACATCGCCGATATCACCGGTTCGACCTATACATATCTCGTCAATGGGCATGGACCGCAGGAAAACTGGACCGGTCTGTTCCGCCCGGGCGAGCGGGTGCGCCTGCGGGTCATCAACGCATCGGCGATGACGATCTTCAATTTCCGTATTCCTGGTCTACGGATGACCGTGGTGCAAGCCGACGGTAATGATGTCCGCCCGGTTAGCGTTGATGAGTTCCAGATATCTGTCGCAGAGACCTATGACGTCATCGTCGAGCCGCAGGATGACCGCGCTTTCACCATAGTCGCTGAATCTGTTGATCGTTCCGGCATGGGACGGGCAACCCTGGCACCACGCATGGGCATGGCCGCAGAGGTGCCGCCGCTTCGGCCCAGGCCGATGCTGGGCATGGACGATATGGGCATGGCGGGGATGCAAAACAGCCCGATGGGCGCCATGGCGGGAATGGCACATGGTGGCGGAACGGCCGGCATGGAGATGGAAAATATGAACATGCGCGACACATCGCTTGCGCCGCCGGGTATGAAGGTTGGCGTTGGAGTTGACATGATTGCCATGGATCCACAGGACGCGGCGGGAAAGCCGGGTCTCGGCCTGGAGAACGCCGGCCATAAGGTGCTCGTCTACACCGATCTTGTTGCGCTCCAGCCCAATCCGGACCAGCGTCTGCCGTCCCGGTCGATGCAAATCCATCTCACCGGCAATATGGAGCGCTTTATGTGGTCGTTCGACGGACGCAAGTTCAGCGAAATCGTAGAGCCGATCCGCTTTGCCCGAGATGAACGTGTCCGGGTAACGCTTGTCAACGACACGATGATGCAGCACCCCATACACCTTCATGGCCATTTCTTTGAGGTGGTAAATGGTCATCCGGGCAATCACCCCAGAAAGCACACCGTCAATGTCATGCCCGGAAGCAAGATTACTTTCGATTTGACGGCGGACAACCCGGGCGACTGGGCGTTCCATTGCCATCTGCTGTTTCACATGCATGCGGGGATGTTCAACGTTGTAACTGTTCGCCCGCTGGAAGGAGGCGCCGTATGAAAACGCTCATGATCACGTTGATTGCAGTCTCCGCAATAACGCCTGCTCTTGCCCAGCACGCCGGTCACTCGATGCCGATGCCAATGCCCGGGACGTCGGGTGAGACGGAAGAGAGGCCGGCGCCGGCGTCAGACTCGCATGCAGGCCATGACATGGGGGCAATGGCTCCGCCTCCTGCCGCCGCCGATCCACATGCCGACCACGATATGAAGAAGATGACGCCTGCGGCGCCAGCGGTCGGGCATACCGGCAAGAGCGCGCATGCCGGGGCGGCTCAGATCCCGCCGTCCGCTCCACCGGCAGCAGCTTTCGATGGTCCGGGGCACGCCGCCGACACGCTGTACGACCCATCTGTCATGGCGGGCGTCCGCGATCAGCTTCTTGCCGAAGTGGGATCAATGAAGACATCCAGAGTCGTAATTGATCAATTGGAGTCGCGTATCCACGATGGCCGGGATGGCTATATGTGGGATGCACAGGGCTGGTACGGCGGGGATATAAACAAGCTTTGGATAAAAACCGAAGGCGAGGGCAGTTTTGGCCGGAAACTTGAAGTGGCCGAGGTGCAGGCGCTCTGGAGCCGCGCATATACCCCCTGGTTCGATTTCCAGGCAGGCGCGCGCTACGACCCCGAGCCGAACCCGAGGCGTGGCTATGCCGTGCTTGGTATTCAGGGGCTGGCGCCTTATTTTTTCGAAACCGATGCGGCGCTGTTTTTGAGTAATGAGGGGGAGCTAAGCGCACGTTTCAGCGCTGAATATGATCTGTTGCTGACCCAGAGGCTGATTCTGCAGCCGGCATTCGAGGTCAACCTGGCGGCGCAGGACGTCGAGGAGCGCGGCATAGGTTCGGGCGTCAATGATATCGAGCTGGGGCTGCGGCTGCGCTATGAAATACGGCGCGAGTTCGCCCCCTATATCGGCGTCAACTGGGAGCGCAAGCTGGGCCAAACCGCAGACATTGCCCGGCGGGAGGGCGAGGACGCCAGTGTCCCCTCATTTGTTGCTGGCATTCGCTTCTGGTTTTAGAAACGCCCCTGCCACCGCAAATTGGGAATATTTTATCCAACCAGACTGATCTGACGGGTTTAGTCTGGCTGGACGCTACTGGAAACACCACCGGCGCCTTAGACGACGCCGCCAGCGCAGCATCAATAAAAGGGGAGCGGGCAATACCGTTAGCCTGGACAAATCCTGTTGGCGTCACGGTCTCGGCTATGAAGTGTTACCTATGTGTCGAGAATGTACCTGACAAAAATGGTGGGCGCGGCTGGGATTGAACCAGCGACCCCCTCGATGTCAACGAGGTGCTCT
>JAUSQH010000082.1 GCA_030652895.1 Alphaproteobacteria bacterium | reverse complement strand
TTTTTTACGCAGCACCTCACCGTTACGTATTATATTGGGTAAAATTAAAACGACAGGTCCAGCCCCCGGCCTGTTTTAATCCCGCTTTTATCAACAGCAATTCTGGACGCCTTCGCAGCTCACATACCGCCAGGAAGGCTAAAAATACTCAAGGCGCCAGCGTCGCGGTATTAACGTGACTACAGGGCTTGAACCGCCTCAAGCACTTTTTCGGCGTGACCTTTGACCTTTACCTTGCGCCAGATATTACGGATGACGCCCTTGGCGTCGATCACGAAGGTGCTGCGATCTATACCCATATATTCGCGGCCATAGTTTTTCTTCATAATCCAAACTCCATAGTCAGCAACCATCTCGCCTTGTTCATCGGAAGCCAGCTGAATTTTCAGATCATGTTTCTCTTTGAATTTATCATGGCGCTGTACACTATCTTTCGAAACTCCGACCAGCACCGCGCCGCATTTATCAAATTCGGGCTTGAGAGCGCTGAACGCAATGGCCTCGGTCGTGCACCCCGGCGTATCATCCTTCGGATAAAAATAAACCACGACGACTTTACCCTTCAGCTCTGCCAGGCTGATTTCACCGCCGCCATCCGTTTTGAGTTGGAAAGCAGGAGCCTTTTGACCTTCTTCAAGCATGTTCATCTCATCTCATTTCATTCTTTTGCATAACTGATTGTACTATGCCGGAAGTGGCGGCGCTTCGTCCAGTATGGCTAGGGTGCGAAGTCGCGGGAACGACACGCTATTGCGGCGGCAACTTCGAGGCCTCCGCACCGGTCCCTGCCGCGTCCAAAATAATTTGCCGGTAAATCTGATAGACGTTCATTTCGTGGTCGGTGATCCGCTGTTCAAGTTCGGCAAATGTTTGGGCCTGTTCGCGCGCCGCTATCATATTTCGCATCGCGTTCGGCGCATGATGGACATCGGGATTATCACCAAGACATAAGCGTGTCACTTGCTGCAAATCACGCAATAGGCGCAGCGTCTCAATAATTTCTCCCGTCGCTTCTTTCGGCACACACTTTTTCGCGGCTAGCTGTTCAAGCGCTGTAATCGTTGTGCCCTGTAGTATTTCAGGAAAAGCCGCAGCTTCGCGCAGAAGCAAAAACTGGGTGATGAATTCCGCATCCATCATCCCGCCCCGGACATATTTGAAGTCCCATATATTGCTGGTGTGATGTTCCTGATCAACGCGCGCGCGCATCAACGCAACTTCATGCGCCAGTAATTCTGGATCGCGGGGCCTGGCAAGAAAACCGCGTATGACTGCATTGATATCGTGCGTAAAGGTTTCAGGGGCAGAGACGATACGAGCACGTGTCCAGGCCATATGCTCCCATGTATGTGCCATTTCCTGATGATATTTGCGAAACGCCTCCAGCGACACGGCTATTGGCCCCTGCGTTCCCGACGGGCGCAACCGCATGTCAACCTCGTACAGATAACCTTCACCTGTGGGAGCTGTCAGGGCATTAATCAGACGCTGGCTAAGCCGAGCAAAATATTGAGCGGCGCTTAACTGGATTTTGCCGTTCGATATTTCGGTGGTGTCCGGATAGATAAAAATCAGATCCAGATCAGAGGTGAAGGTCAGCTCCTTGCCACCGAGCTTGCCCATCGCCAACACTGCCATTTGGGCATCTGGAATGACCCCATTTTTTTGTGCCAACTCCGCCTCCACGCACGGCAACAACGCGCGCAGCAAGGTGTCGGCGATATTACTTTGCGCCAAACCCGCGCTGGCACCGTCAATCAGATTTTGAAGTAGCTGAACGCCAATCTGAAATTTGCGCTCATTTCCCCAGCGGCGCGAAATATCAAGCACATCCTGAAAATCACGTGCCGCTTCAAGGGCGTAATTGAGATCCGCGGCAAGCCGTTCTACGTCCGGGAGCGTTTCCAGAAAATCCGGTGACAAAACCGCATCCAAAAGTGCCGGTTTTCGTCCCAGCATTTCAGCAAGCGCTGGCGCCGTACCCATTATTTCCGCAATCAGCTCGAGCAACCAGGGATTGGCGTTAAACAGTGACAGCAACTGAACACCCGCCGGCATGGCGGCAAGAAATTCATCAAAACGCAGCAACGCCCCGTCAGGATCAGACGTGCTGGCGATCGCACTCAGTATTTTCGGTGTCAATAAATGCAGCAATTCGCGCGCCCGCTGGCTACGCAATGCGCGGTACCGGAAGGTTCGCCAGGTTTCGACGACGCCGAAGGCGCGTTCCGGATCACTGAATCCCAAGTGCTGCAACTGCGTGTCCGAGGTTACTTCTTTTGATTGTTCACCAGCGATTGTGTCGTCTGTATCCCCTTGCCCGGTCAGTTTCTGAAATTGCGCCGCCGCGTGACCGAGATGCAGCTGCACCGCGTCGCAGAACTCGTCAGCTCCGCCATAACCCATAAATGCGGCCAGATGCTCAAGCCCGTCTGTCGTTTTGGGCAATGTCTGGGTTTGCTCGTCATTGATCATTTGCAGACGATGTTCCACGGTGCGCAGAAATACATAGGATTCCCTCAACTGCTGCTCAGCATCGGCTTCGAGCTGTTCATTCCCCTTCAGAAGCTCGAGGACGCCCAGTGTGGTGGGATCGCGCAGTTTGCGGTCACGGCCGCCCGCAATCAATTGATGGGTTTGCGCAAAAAATTCTATCTCGCGAATGCCGCCGGTGCCTATCTTGATATTATGGCCGGGCACCTGGATTTCCGCGTAGCCATGATGCGCGCGGATCAGACCGACCATGTCAAAGACATCGCGCACGGCAGCAAAATCAAGGTTTTTCCGCCAGACAAAAGGGCTGATATTCTTGAGAAAAGCGTTGCCCATCTCCAGATCGCCCGCAATGGGGCGCGCCTTGATCATCGCGGCACGCTCCCACCCCTTGCCGGTGCTTTCATAATATGTTTCCGCCGCTTCTACTGGCAAAGCGATCGGGGTTGCGGCAGGATCCGGGCGCAAGCGCAGATCGACACGAAAAACGTAGCCATCCGCTGTAAAATCCTGCAACAGCCGAACCAGTGTTTTGGTGAAACGCACCTGAAAATCAAGCATCTCCAGTTTACCCCTGTAGGAACAGCGTTCCGGGTCAAACAGGACTATCAAATCTATGTCGCTGGAGTAATTTAGTTCCCTGGCGCCTAGTTTGCCCATTGCGATAATCACATAACCGCACGTCAGGGACGGTTGTCGCGCATCCCCAAGTACAAGATCACCGGTCTTTGCGTGGGTACGCAGAAGTGCGTCAACGGTTGACTGCAATATATTCTCGGCAAAGCCGGAAAGTGCGCGGGTTACGTCTCCCAGATCCCAAAGGCCTGCAATATCGGCTGTCGCAATACACAGGGCGGCCTGCCCCCGCAGGATGCGCAACTGCTGCGCCAATTCGGCCTCTTGCAGTTCCGCGCACCCTAAAGTGCGGACCGCATCGGCGATTTCGTTCATGGTTTGCGTGGGGCCCTGTTGCATCAGCGCGCAAAGAAAGGCCGGGTCGCGCAGTACCGTACGGCTGAGAAACGGGCTGTTCCCAAATATCGCCAGCAACAGGCTCTGCCCTTTTGTATCATTCACTAGCGAGTTGATCGACTGCTGGACCGCATCGTCACAACCTTCCGCCGCCTGGCGCAGATCCGCCAGCACGCCTTCCGCCTGCTTTCGATTAAACGGCTGGGGCATACGGTGCGAATCTGTGATAGCGTTGAGAAATGAGAAAATGGGCATTCAATCACCACCTGATAATGGTCCGGCAAGGCGCATGGCCATGATACAGCCACTAATGATATAGCCAGTAATGAAGGTGATGTGCGAATGATAATACGGCAACATTGAAGCCAGTCGGTGATTATTCGTTCAACACAGATACTAATGCGCGCGCTAGGCGCGGCGTTGACAATCGCCACGTTGATTGTAGCGCTCGCACTTTGGCGATTTGCCAGCGGCCCCGTCTCGCTGGCTTTTTTAGCGACTTATCTTCAGGAAATGCTGACCGAGGCGACCCCTGGTTATAGCTGGGAATTCGACGAATCCGTTGTTGACTGGACCGATCTGCGCCCTTCTCTGGCCATCGCCATTACGGGTGTGCAGATAAAAGAAGCGTCTGGTGATGTGGTGGCGCAGGCCCCACGGATAGATATAGGGCTAAGCGCTCGCGGCCTGCTGTTTGGGCGGATAGCGCCAACATCGCTTGAATTGAATGGCGCCTCGCTGACATTGGTGCGCCTGCTGGACGGGTCGTTCAGAATGGGCGTTGCGGCGTCAGCGGATGATTTACGGCACACTGACCCACCCGACGTATCGCGGTTATTGTCACGCGCATTTGCCGCACTGCTTGAGCCCCCAGGTCTTGGTGGAAATATGGGCGCGCTGGAACATCTGGCCATCCGTAATGCAGAACTGGTTTATCGTGATTTGCGACTTGAGACCATGTGGGAAGCCAGCAAGGCCAATTTTTCGTTTGATCGTTCTGATCAGGGCATCACTGGCGAAGCCGCGATCGGGCTGAAAATTGACAAACAAATATGGACGATGTCCCTGGCGGGAAATTTTGACCGCGCGACGCAGCTAACCCTGATCGATATCAGCTTTAGTGGTATCGAGCCTTACCGCCTTTCGGCTGCGCGCGCAGGTCTGACGCAGCTTGCCAATTTTCACCTTCCTGTCAGCGGACTTGTCGGTCTCCAACTCGCCGGGGACGGAAAATTACTGAGCCTGAGCGCCAATTTGCACACTGGGGCCGGTGAAGTCATTGTGCCTGAATTGATGCCGCAACCTGTGCAGGTCGATAGTTTAGAGATTGAGAGTGAGTACACATTTGGCGATGGTCTGATTCGCCTGGGACGATTACAGTTGCGTCAGGGTCCACTGCGAATCACCGCCACCGGGTCGGCTGAATATGGCGTCGAAAGTCCGGCCATCCAATTAAGCGGCGACATTACTGGCGCCACGATCGAGGCTGTTAAAAGCCTGTGGCCCCTGCCCGCCGCCAAGGGATCGCGGGGCTGGTTCATCGAAAATATGGATGCCGGCGACATCGATCACGCACGTTTTGAAGTGAATATACCGCGCGGTGAGTTCGCTGCGGGGCCGCTAACGGATGACGCGATCAAGGTTGACATGCAGTTTAATGGCGTCACTGGCCATTATCTGCGCCCTATGCCGCCAATCACTCAGGGACGCGGCCGCGCCGTGATTACCGGGCGCCAACTAGAGTTGAACCTCGATGAAGGCGTCATTCTTGACAGCCTGCGGATCAGCGAGGGCAAGTTCATTCTCGCCAACACCCACCTGCCGGAGAAAGACGGGGAAATTGGGCTGTTGTTAAATGGCAGCATGACCAAAACCTTACAACTGATTGATTTTAAACCACTTGGCTATCCATCCAGGTACGGCATTGACCCGGACACAATAGGCGGGACGGCGCAGACGCAATTGCATCTTAAACTGCCTATAAAAGACGGCATGGGTATGGACGAGATCCAGTACCAGGTGACAAGCGATGTGGATGATTTGAGGCTGCCCAATCTGCTCAATGGCGTGGCGCTGGAACAGGCCGACGTCCATGTTGAGGTCAACAGCAAAGGGATAGAGGCCAAGGGCACCGGACGCTTTCTTGACGCAGAAGCCGATATCGTCTGGAACGAAAAATTCGGCGTCAATAGTGGCCCCTCCAGCAATTATACGGTGAAAATGAATGCTGACGAACACCAGCTTGAGGCGCTTGGTTTTCCGACTGTGGGATTGATTGCCGGGCCGGTAACGCTTTTTGCGGAGGTTTGGGGGCGAGGCGCTAAAATTTCCGGGGGTCATGTAACCGGCGATTTGCGTAATGCCGAGCTGATTGCCGAACCTCTTTCCTGGCGCAAACCAAAAGACTTTCCCGCCAGCATTGCGTTTGATTTCTCCATCCCCCCGGGAGACAAGACAGGCGCCGCGCTGGATAATTTAACCATCACCGGAGAAGGTATCGATGTTTCCGGCCGTCTTGTGTTCGAGTTGAACGGACCGCCAGGAATGATCCGTCTGGACCGGTTGAAACTAGGTTCCAACAATGACTTGAATGGTGACGTGCGGCGCATGAAAAGCGGTGCGTATGCGATTTCGATGACGGGGCCGCGCGCAGATTTATCATCATCTATCGCCCAATTACGCAGTTCCGGTGGCGTGCGTGACCCCAGTAAACAAGGTCTTGCGTACGATATTGAGGCGCGTGTTAAGGAGGTCCTGCTGCGCGAAGGCAATGTTCTGAACGATGTTATCGCCATTGGCAGCTATGATGGGGCGGATTTCACCAGCCTTGCAGTAGACGGAAATTATGGCCCGGAACGCGGCGTGGCCCTGCGGCTGGAGCCGGGCCCAACCGGGAACAGGACCTTTTCGCTCATCTCCCTGGACGCGGGCAAGATATTGCATGGGCTGGAGCTGTTTGACAGCGGCGTCAATGGCGATCTTGAAATGAAGGGAGCGTTTCTTGATAGCGAACCGCGCACTCCGCAGCGGGAACCGCCAATGCAGGGGGAAATTCGTATACGGAATATACAGATTGTCAATGCACCGGCTTTGACGCGGATTTTGACCATCGCTTCTCTTACCGGCATTCGCGACATTTTGACCGGCAGCGGCCTGACCTTTGATCGGATCCTTGTGCCTTTTCAGATGCGAAATGGGATTGTAACGGTTGCCGAGGCCTATGGTTCTGGCTCAGAACTCGGCCTGACCCTGCATGGGACCAGGAACGAAGCCATGGGGACGGTCAAAATGAACGGCACCGTCATCCCCGCCTATACACTCAACACGGTTTTCAGCAAAGTCCCGGTATTGGGGAAAATTCTGCTCGGTGGGGAAAATGAAGGCATTTTCGCCATCAATTACAGCGCCAGCGGCTCCAGCGATAATCCGGACATTTTCGTAAATCCGCTATCCGCCCTGACCCCGGGGTTTTTGCGCAAGATATTCGAGCTTGGTGATGCGACGGCGCCCAGCGAGGAGGCCGCACCGCCTACGCGGTCCACAAAATAAATTCCACGCTTGATTCCTCTTTCAGAGTGTTGGAATCTCAAACATATCCGAATTAACAAAGCAGGAGAGAGACATGGATGACGCTGCAAAAAAGACCGCATTGCGGATGATCCCCTACGGGATTTATATTCTGACCGCCAAATCGGGGGATGAAATCGCCGCGGCGACGGTGAACTGGGTAACGCAAACCTCATTTGAACCGCCACTGGTTGCAGTGGCCATCAAGAGCGATAGCGGCGCCTACGCTCTGATAAAAAAAACCAAGACATTTGCCTTGAATATGCTGGGCAAGGGACAAGCACCGGTCGGCTTTACGTTCTTTAAACCGGCGCAACTGGACGGCGACAAAATCAGCGGCGAGCCCTTCAAGGCCGGAGCCAATGGTTCTCCGATACTGAGCAACGCTATAGCCAGCGTTGAATGCAAGGTGACCAGCATTGTTGAGCAGGGCGATCACCATATTTTCGTGGCCCAGGTGACCAACGCCAACGTCGCCAAGCAGCCCGACGCCCGCGCCGATGACGCCATCCTCTGGATGAAAGACCTGGGAGAGAAGGTGTTCTACGGCGGGTAGCGGGGGAGGTTCAGGGAAAGCGTGGATCAATACTGTCGGACGTAAATCTACAAAGCGCGCAGCAGAATGTGCTTTTTCTTGCCCGCGCTGAGTTTTACCGTGCCGTTGGAAAATTCAGCCGGGCTGAGTGCTGCCTGTTCGTTCTCAATCAGCTGATCATTAATCCGTACACCGCGATTTTTGATTAGCCGTCTGGCTTCGCCGCCACTGGCGCATAGGCCCGAACGCCGCAGCAGCTCGGATATCGCAATGCCCGACTCAAGTTCTGCACGCGGTATTTCCAACTCCGGCAACCCTTGCGCCATCGCGCCTTCTTCGAAGGTCTGGCGCGCGGTTTCCGCCGCCTGTTGCGATGCAGGCCCGCCATGCGCCATCGCTGTCGCTTCGTTGGCCAGAATCTTTTTGGCTTGGTTCAGTTCTTGCCCCTGCAGTTTTTCCAGGCGGTCAATTTCATCAAGCGGCAATTCCGTGAACAGGCGCAGAAAACGCCCTACGTCAGCATCCTCCGCGTTGCGCCAATATTGCCAGTAATCATACGCACTGAGCATATCGCTGTTCAGCCATACGGCACCGCCTTCGGATTTTCCCATCTTCTTGCCGGACGCGAGTGTAAGCAGCGGCGTCGTCAAGCCAAACAGATGCGCCCCATCGGCGCGCCGCCCCAGGTCAACGCCATTGACGATGTTACCCCACTGATCCGAGCCGCCCATCTGCAGGTGACAGCCATGCTTGCGGTTCAATTCCACAAAATCATAGGCCTGCAACAGCATGTAATTGAACTCAAGAAAGGTCAGCGGCTGCTCGCGCTCCAGCCGCAGTTTGACGCTATCCATGGTCAGCATACGATTGATGGTGAAATGTGTGCCGAAATCCCGCAAAAACTCGATATAGTTCAGTTTATCGAGCCAATCGGCATTATTGACCAATATCGCATCGGTTGGTCCATTACCGAATTTTATAAAACGCTCAAACACTTTCCGAATACCGGAAATATTGTCGGAAATTTGCGCGTCAGTAAGCAAGGGGCGCGACTCATCCTTGCCCGTTGGGTCGCCTACCCGCGTGGTGCCGCCGCCGATCAACACAATCGGCTTGTGCCCGGACTGCTGTAACAGCCGCATCATCATGATTGAAATCAGGCTACCAACATGCAGGCTGGGAGCCGTGCAATCATAGCCCACATAGGCGGTGATTACCTGGGATGCAGCTTGTGCATCCAGTCCCTCAAGGTCCGTGCACTGATGCAGGTAACCACGGGCAACGAAGGTCTGCAAAAAATCAGAACGCAATTTCATGATACTGGTTATTCTTGCTGGTGAGTATTGTCGGTTAAGCAGCTAAGCTGTAACAGCTTTATGACAAGTCGAAAAGCTTGGAGGGATGAACATGAAACCGGTAATCGCGTTGGGTCTGATGAGCGGCACTTCCCTCGACGGAATAGATGCCGCTTTGATCCGCACGGATGGGGAGCGGGTGGAGGCGTTTGGCCCCTGGGCGACCCAGCCCTATGATGAGGAAATGCGCAGCAGGCTGCGTAACGCCATGGTTTTGGCGGCAAAATTAGGCCCCGCGGCGCGGCAGGCGCCTGAAATCGTTGAATTGACGCGCGATATGACCCGGATTCATGGACAACTGGTGGATGCCCTGCTGGCCGAGTCCGAGATTGAGCGGGAATCAGTTGCCGTGGTCGGATTTCATGGGCAGACATTATTGCATCGGCCAGAAGAACGCCTGACCCTGCAAATTGGTGATGGCGATTGGCTGGCGCGCACCCTCGATATAGACGTCGTGCACGACTTTCGCAGTGCCGACGTGGCGGCGGGTGGCCAGGGCGCGCC
>JAUSQH010000281.1 GCA_030652895.1 Alphaproteobacteria bacterium | reverse complement strand
AGGTCCGGTGGAATGATGGGTTAGGCAATTGCTGGCATGATCACGCAACTAGAAATCCTTACACATAACTCGGTACACATAATATTGTTTGCCCGATCTGTCGCGCATCACCCAAATGAGGTATAAGCCAAAAAGGGGTCGTAAATATAGGCAATACGCAGGATGAGCCTGCCCGGCGCAATACCAGAGCAGCCGCGCCTTTGTAATTTGCCGAACACTCACTAAGGAATAATAATGTTGAGCAATCTGCTCATTGAGCTATATCGCGCGGCGCAGGGGATGGCTGTCGATGAGTTTCAGGAATATTCCATGGGTCTGCTTAACTCGCTCGTACCCTTTGATTCCGCCATATACGGGAGTGGCGTGTTAAAGCAGCAAGGACTTCAAATTCATGAATGCTTTTTGCACAACCAACCGGTAGAAGTGATTTCCGACTATGCGGCAATCACACATGCAGACCCGGTGCTGAGGGCAGCGCGCGCTAATCCGGACAGGGTTATCCGTTTTCATCCGCCCACTTTATTCTCGGGTAAAGAAAGCTGGCCTCTGTTTGATTATGCCAAGCGGTATGAACATTCGGATGGCATGTCTACCGTCCATATTGATCAGGACGCCCCTCATTCACAAATATTATCAATGTGGCGCGCCGACAAAGATAGCCACTTTCTGAAGCAGGACGGTTGGATAGCAGAGCAGGTCTTGCCCCATTTTCTTGAGGCGCTCAAGATCAACCAGGCACTTGCCATACACCGCTCGGTTAAAGACACGGATCGCAGCACGGCGGCTATTGCGCGCCAGAATGGCACGCTTCACTTCTGTAGCATGGGATTCAGAAAACTGGTGAATATGGAATGGCCGGATTGGGAGGGTGCCATACTGCCCGATCCATTAATGGATGAACTCGCCCGTATCGGCTCGACAGGCTTTTGTACGGCAACCATCCGTGTTTCAGTTAAATGCATTGGCGAGCTGCTGTTTCTTAAGGCAAGCAGGGTATCTGCCTCAGTTTCATGTCCAGCAATCCGCCCGGCGTTACTGCAAAAAACTTATGGCCTGACGCCCGCCGAGGCGCGCGTGGCCATTGTCCTGCTGGAAGGTATCTCGGCCCGTGATGTGGCGGATTATTTGAGTGTTAGTCACCACACAGTACGCACACAACTCAAGCAGATTTATGCCAAGCTTGGCGTGGACACGCGGGCACGCTTCGTTAAACTGTTGCTGGGGCTGGCACAGTAATCGGCGGCATCTTTACTATACTATCCGCCCTATCCGCCCGCGATTTTTTGCCGCACATAAAAATCGGACTGGGCGGAATGGCTGTTTGCGGAAGGCTCCGGCGAGCGGCTGACGCTGTGGTTCGACGGGCTGCGATTCTGTCCGCTTAAATCCCGATCCCGAACACCACCAGGCGATCCTTGACCGCGTCGCTCTGGCCGCGCCAGTTTTTTGCACTGCGGGTCCGGGTCAACTGGCCGGGCAGGCTCAGATCGGCGCCGACGCTGATCAGCGTGTCGGGCGCCAGCGTCGCGGCCAGCGCGTCGAGCAGGGTCGCGCTGCGGTAAGGCGTTTCGATGAAGAGCTGGGTGGCGTGGTCGCGGCGCGCGGCGTGTTCGAGTTCGCGAATCTTGTGCCCACGCTCGGGTTCCTTGGCCGGCAGATAACCATGGAAGGCGAACCGCTGGCCGCCCCGGCCCGAGGCCGTCAGCGCCAGCAGAATCGAC
>JAUSQH010000279.1 GCA_030652895.1 Alphaproteobacteria bacterium | reverse complement strand
CGCCAGCGCCTGCTGCTCGAGCGCAAAGCGCGCCAGCACCGCCACCGAGTCCATGCCGTGCTTGAGCACCTTGATCGCCGCCTGGCCGGCGTAGGCGCCGTCGTCGCGCGTGGCCAACCAGACCTCGCCCATGCCGCCGCTGCCCAGCCGCGTGCCCAGCCGCCAGGCGCCCAGGCGCTGGCCGCTGCGGTCGGGCGCTGGCGCGCCCGCTGGCAAGGCCGGCGCGCTCAGGAAACCGGCGTCGAGGTCGGCGGCATGCTCGAGCAGCGAGCGCACTTCGGCCAGCAGTTCAGCATCCGCTCCGGCAGCGGCCAGCACGGCCTCGCGCGCGGCGCCGGCGAGCGGCTGGGCGCGCTCGAACAATGCACGCACGGCGCGCCAGTGCGCCTGGGCCTCGTCCGCGGTCGGCTCCTTGCTCATGGCCGGCATGCTAGGTCAGACCGGCACTGCGGGCGGCGGCCACACCCCCGTGGCCGCGGGGGATGGCCGCTGCGGCATTCAACCGCGCGTGAAAAAGGTCGTGCGGCGTTGCCAGCCCCCCCGAGCCAGGCCGAGCGCGGCCAGTGCCCAGCTCGGCGGCAGCGGCACCGTCTGCGGCGCCCGCGCCGAGAGGCCGGCACCGTCGGTGATCACCAGCGCCGGCAGGAAATCGGTCATCGGCGCGGTGTAGGAATAGCCCAGCGGGTAGATCCAGCTGCCACCCCAATAGGCGCAGTAGCTGCCGCCGTTGGTCTGGCATTGGGTAAAGGCCTGGCCGCTGGTGGGCACCGCGTCGCTCTTCATCCACTGGGCGCCCGACATCGAGCCATAGGTCTGGCTGAAGAAGACGTTGTAGCTGCTGCCGGCCTGCAGTTCGGGCGCGGTGGCCGACAGCACGCCGCTGGCCACTGGCTGGCCGGCATGGGTGCTGGCGAAGAGGTCGAATTCGTGGACCTGGGTGACACCGATCGGGGCGTCGCGGCCCAGGATGCCGCCGCGGGCGACGATGCCGCCGGCCTGGTCGGTGATGGTCAGGCCGTAGATGCGTTCGGCACCAGCGACCGTATAGGTCGCCTTCATCGGCAGAAAAGCCTTGGCTGCCAGCCCGGTGGATTCGGCAACGAAGGAGAAGCCGGCCGAGTAGGCGTTGATCCACAGGCAGTTGGAGGTGCTGCACGAGCCCGACAGGTCGGCGTAGGCGCTGGTGCTGTAGTCGACCGGCGCGGTCGCCGTCGGATCGAAATTGCCATAGAGGACGGCTGCCTGGCTGGTGCCGGCTGC
>JAUSQH010000080.1 GCA_030652895.1 Alphaproteobacteria bacterium | reverse complement strand
AGTCGATCGACGCCATGGTGCCGGTCGGCCGCGGTCAGCGCGAACTGATCATTGGCGACCGCCAGACCGGCAAGACCGCCATCGCCATCGACACCATTTTGAACCAGAAGTCTATCAACCAGGGCACCGACGAATCCAAGAAGCTGTATTGCGTCTATGTGGCCATTGGTCAAAAACGCTCGACCGTGGCGCAGATCGTCAAGACGCTGCAGGAAGCCGGGGCGATGGAATATACCATCGTTGTCGCCGCTACTGCGTCGGACCCGGCCCCGCTGCAGTTCCTGGCGCCCTATACGGGCTGCACCATGGGCGAATATTTCCGCGACAATGGCATGCATGGGCTGATGATCTATGACGATCTGTCAAAACAGGCGGTGGCTTACCGCCAGATGTCCCTTCTGCTGCGCCGTCCGCCGGGGCGCGAAGCCTATCCCGGTGACGTGTTCTATCTGCATAGCCGTTTGCTGGAGCGCGCCGCAAAATTAAATGATGATAATGGCTCGGGATCGTTAACCGCGCTGCCCATTATCGAAACTCAGGCAAACGACGTATCGGCCTATATTCCGACCAATGTGATTTCGATTACGGACGGTCAGATCTTTCTGGAAACCGGCCTCTTCCACCAGGGTATTCGTCCGGCGGTGAATGTTGGTCTGTCGGTTTCCCGCGTGGGCTCTGCCGCACAGATCAAGGCGATGAAGCAGGTTTCGGGTTCGATGAAGCTGGAACTGGCGCAATATCGTGAAATGGCGGCGTTCGCACAGTTCGGTTCAGATCTCGACGCCTCGACTCAGAAAATGCTGGCGCGCGGCGCGCGGCTGACCGAACTGCTGAAGCAGGATCAGTTCTCCCCACTGACCGTTGAAGAGCAGGTAATCGTGTTGTTCAGCGGCTCCAAGGGCTTTCTCGATAGCATTGCTGTTGACACCATCGGCCGTTATGAAGAGGAGCTGTTGCGCCTCATGCACGACAAACATGCCGATCTGGTTGCGGCAATCCGCGATGAAAAAGCCATATCAGATGCGACCGAGGCCAAATTGCGCGAAATTCTGACCGCTTTCACAACATCGTTCGCTAGATAGCGCACCAACGGGATAGCTGATGGCCAGCCTCAAGGAACTCAAAAATCGCATCGCCTCTGTGCGTTCGACACAGAAAATCACCAAGGCGATGCAAATGGTAGCCGCCGCCAAGCTGCGCCGGGCGCAGGATGCGGCTGTGGCCTCGCGTCCCTATACGGAACGTATGGGCCGGGTGATCAACAATTTGGCGCGGGGTGTCGCCGGGCGCGAAGGCGTGTCTCCGCTTCTGGGCGGGACGGGCCGCGATCAGGTGCACCTGCTGGTGGTTGCAACGGCGGAACGCGGTCTTTGCGGTGGGTTCAATTCCAGTATTGCCCGTTTGACGCGCGAGCATATAGAGCGGCTGAAACGCGAAGGCAAAACCGTCAAAATTCTGTGCGTCGGCCGCAAGGGACGCGATGCGCTGAAACGGCTGTATGGCAATCTGATCATCGACACCATTGAGCACAATAATGTCCGCAATATCGGTTTTGCGAATGCAGCGGCAGTCGGCGATCGGGTGCTGGCCATGTATGAGGCCGGCGAATTTGATGTTTGCACATTATTCTTCAGCCGTTTTCGTTCAGTTATTCTGCAGATCCCAACGGCCGCACAGTTGATCCCGATTGATCTGTCGACGGTTGCCGGTGATGGCGCAGACACCGGTGGTGCGGCTTACGAATATGAACCGGACGAAGCCGAGATCCTGGCCGATCTGCTGCCGCGAAACGTCTCGGTACAGATTTTCGGCGCGTTGCTGGAAAATGCCGCGAGCGAACAGGGCGCGCGGATGAGCGCGATGGATAACGCGACCCGCAATGCGGGCGATATGATCCAGAAATTGAACCTGACCTACAACCGCACCCGTCAGGCGTCTATCACCAAAGAACTTATCGAAATCATTTCCGGCGCAGAAGCGCTGTAAGCAGATACGAGGATTAGATCATGAGCAGCAATGTTGTTGGCCGTATTTCCCAGGTCATCGGCGCCGTCGTTGACGTCACCTTTGATGGTGGTCATCTTCCGTCCATTCTGAATGCGCTGGAATGCACGAATGACGGCAACCGTCTGGTGCTGGAAGTGGCGCAGCATCTGGGGGAATCCACAGTGCGCACCATCGCCATGGACGCCACAGATGGCCTGGTGCGAGGTCAGGAAGTCACTGATACCGGCAACCAGATCATGGTTCCGGTAGGGCCCGAAATGCTGGGCCGTATCGTTAATGTGATTGGCGAACCCGTGGATTTGCGCGGTCCGGTCAAGGCGAACAGGCTACGCGGCATTCATCAGCCCGCCCCGCCCTTCGTCGATCAGTCAACCGAATCGGAAATTCTGGTCACCGGCATTAAGGTGGTGGATCTGCTGGCGCCGTACGCCAAGGGTGGCAAGATCGGCCTGTTCGGCGGCGCCGGCGTGGGCAAGACCGTTCTCATTATGGAGCTGATCAACAATATCGCCAAGGGCCATGGCGGCTATTCGGTGTTTGCGGGCGTCGGCGAACGCACCCGTGAAGGCAACGACCTGTATCATGAAATGCTGGAATCCGGCGTGAACAACTTGGAAGACACGGGTTCCAAATGCGCCCTGGTGTATGGCCAGATGAACGAGCCGCCGGGGGCCCGCGCGCGTATCGCGCTGACCGGTCTGACCCAGGCGGAATATTTCCGCGACGAAGAAGGCCAGGACGTGCTGTTCTTCATCGATAATATTTTCCGCTTCACCCAGGCAGGTTCTGAAGTGTCGGCGCTCTTGGGCCGCATTCCGTCGGCCGTCGGCTATCAGCCGACGCTGTCGACCGACATGGGCACCATGCAGGAACGCATCACCACCACCAATAAGGGGTCAATCACCTCGGTGCAGGCGATTTACGTGCCCGCCGACGATTTGACCGACCCGGCCCCGGCCACGTCGTTCTCGCATCTGGACGCCACCACCGTGCTGGACCGTGCGATTTCGGAAAAAGGCATTTATCCGGCGGTGGATCCGCTGGGTTCCACCTCGCGCATGCTGGACCCGCGCGTTGTGGGCGACGAGCATTACGATACCGCGCGTCTGGTGCAGCAGATTTTGCAACGCTACAAGTCGCTGCAGGACATTATCGCCATTCTGGGCATGGATGAACTATCTGAAGAAGACAAGCTGGCCGTGGCCCGCGCCCGCAAGATCGAACGCTTCCTGAGCCAGCCGTTCTTTGTGGCCGAAGTGTTCACCGGATCGCCCGGCGTGTTCGTTGATCTGGCCGACACCATCAAGGGCTTCGCGGCGCTGTGCAAAGGCGACTATGACCATCTGCCGGAAAACGCCTTCTACATGGTTGGCACCATGGAAGAAGCCGTGAAGAAAGCGGAACGTCTGGCGGCGGAAGCGGCGTAAGCGCGGGTTAGGGATTTATATCATGGCCGACAGACTGACGTTTGAACTGGTGTCACCCGAACGCCTGTTGCTGTCCGCACAGGTGGATATGGTGGTCGTTCCAGGAACAGAAGGTGAGTTCGGCGTGCTGGCGGGTCACGCCCCGCTGGTTTCGACCTTACGTCCCGGCGTGATTTCCGTGCATGACGAAAAAGCCATACAGCGCATTTTCGTGCGCGGTGGATTTGCCGAGGTAACCCCGGACGGCCTGACGGTGCTTGCGGAAGAAGCCATTGATCTGGCAACCCTTGATACGGCAGCGCTGAATGCGCGAATAAAAGACGCCGAAGAAGATGTCGCCGACGCGAAATCCGAGATCGCCCGCGCCAGTGCCCAGGCGCAACTCGATGGCCTGCGGGCAGTCCGCGAGAGCCTGTAGCCACGGGGTCTTAGTCGCCTTTCCCACAAAAATGTGGTTGATGGTGGCGCTACAGCTAAATTTGATTCTCCGATGGCAGCGTCGATAGTTGGTGGATGCCTGGTGCCCCCACTCAACCAGGGATTCATGGCAATTTCAGTCGGTTAGATTGAACTTGCTTCAATTTTTTTGAAATTTTGCCAAGGCTGAATGAAAAACCAAAGATCTTAAACAGGAACGCATTGCTGACCAGTGGTGGTTGATACTTGACTCTACTTATATACCGGGTTGAGAATAAACCTATGGTTGACGTCCTATATTACAGAAGGTTGAGTGCCCCGTCGGCATTGTATGAGCAGATCTCTCTGTTAGACCATTTTCATCGACCTGAATGAACGGAGTCTGTCATGCTTGGGCTTCGACGGGCAGCAAATAAGCTTCGTCCAAGGAGGCTCGGTCTTTGAAATATTCCTTCTCTAACACCGGACACGGGCCGCCCTCGCGCGCAATGCCCGAAGGCGTCCAATCGAAAGTCAGGCGCCGAAATAGTATCGTGACCTGGTTTGCTGTTTCAGCGGGCGTCGTAATACTGGTTTTCGTCTTAGACGCGCTATACATGGCCTTGTCCGTACGTCAGCTTGAGTCGGAAGTCTCTCTCATTGCAGATATTGCGCACCCGCTTGTCTTGCTTAGCGAAGAAATGGAAGTTCGTGCGATTGGCAGCGGCCTGGCCGTGATGTCGTATTTGCAGCGCCAGAATACATCGCACATCGCGCGCTTTGATGAAGACAGCATCCAGTTCAAGGCGGGTTTGGCAAAATACCGGCAATTGGCCGTAACCCCCGAATTGAAAGGGTTTTATGAAAAGATTGGCGTTCTATATGCGCAATATGAAAACTTGGCCGCCGAACTCATTAAACAGAAGGACACCCAGCGGCGGTTTCAGGGTTTGTTGGTTCAAGCCATCGCCGAGATGCAAACTATCCGTGACGACAACTTCGATTCACGCGAGGTGGAAAATGATGCCGCCTTGAATCAAAACCCGGAAAAAGTACAATTTCTTATGGAGCTTCAGCGTGAAATACGCGGCGTCTATCTACTTCTTACCACCGACGTCCTGACGTCGTCCCGCGACAACATTTTGGCAAACGAGAAGAGAACTGCCGCCATCCATGACCGTTACGACGGATATGTACGTTCGGTTACAGAGTATGGCGACGCAACATGGCTTATGGAGATGTCAAATCGCATTGGTGATTCCATAGGGTTCATCAGCAGCTTTATTGAGTATGAAAAGTCGATCAGCAGTAACCTCACGCAATTCAACAATTTGCGGAACCAGCTTGATAATTTACTCGACGATGGACAGCGTGTTGCCGCACTGCGGCTGGCCACAGCACAGAACAATGCCCGCAGCGAGGCTGAAAACGTTTACAGGATAGCTATTTATGGCGTCTCTCTTGGTGTGATAATGGCTATCTTATTGGTCGCATCCATGTCGTACGCCATAATCAAACCATTGCGCCTAATGACCGACGCAATGAACGACCTGGATAGGCAAAAGCTTGGCCAGCAGCTTAAAATAAAGCGAGATAATGAATTCGGCATATTGGCAAATGCCTTGAACCTGATGAGTGCACGCCTGGCAGACCAGGTAAAGGAACACGCCGGTGAACTCGATGATATTAATAAGGAGCTGCGAATTGCCGTGGCGGCGGCTAATGAAGCCACCTACGCCAAAAGCCAATTTCTGGCCAATATGAGCCACGAAATGCGGACGCCCCTGAACGCCATTATCGGCTTTTCTGAAATGCTCAAACAAGAAACGATGGGGCCGGTTGATAATGAACATTATCTTGGATATGCTAAAGATATCAATGATAGTGGGGTGCATCTACTTAGATTGATTTCTGAAATTCTTGATGTGTCCAAGATCGAGGCGGGCAAGGTTGAGATCGCTGACGATCGCGTAAATATAAAAGACACTGTTTCCATATGCATACGTGTGATTAGCGAGCACGCCGAATCGAAAAATGTCGCGTTACATGTAAAAATTGCGGACGATCTGCCGGATTTGCGGGCCGACCAATTAAGGGTCAAGCAAATCCTGATTAATCTTGTTGGCAATGCTGTTAAATTCACCCCGGCAGGGGGTGAAATATTTATCACGGGTCTGCTCTCCGCCGGCAGGGAAATTACGTTGAGTGTCGCGGACACAGGTGTGGGTATTGCGGCTGAGGATCAAGACGCTGCGATGGCGGTATTTGGTCAGGTCAGCAACTTCATAGGTTCCTTGAGCGAGGGCACCGGCCTGGGTTTGCCGCTGTCAAAGGCCTTGGTAGAACTGCATGATGGCAGTTTTACTCTGCAGAGTGAACTTGGGCGGGGTACAACTGTGACTGTAACCTTTCCACCGGAACGTACATTGCTGGCGGAGGACACCCATGGCATTTCAAATGATATTTCACGAGACGCCTAAAAAAGCTGCGCAGCCAGTAGCCCCGCGGCGCCGATAGCGCCAAGCGGCGGTATCCAGCGTGGGGCGCGGATTATTGCAAGGTCGGGACGCGGCTCCCTGCGATGCAGCCGCATCAATGCCAGATTGGTCACTATAAAAACGCTTAGCAGCACATTACTGGCGGCGGCGGCCAACTCTCCCACATCATATGGCACCACCAGCGCCAAAAGTATAATGCCGGTAATCAGCGTGGTCCGAACCGGCGCCTGGGTGCGTGGCCACACATGGGCCAACCGCCGCGGCAGCCAGCCGCGGTCCGCCATGCCATACAGCATACGCGACGCCATCATAATTTCTATCAGCACCCCGTTGGCGGTAGCAATAAGCGCAACCAGACCGAATATTACCGCGTTACCGATGGGCGACTGTATCACCACATCCAGCAAGGGCGTTGCGGAGCTGGACAGCACCTCAATGGGGACCACCTTCACCGCGACATAAGCGACAATTACATACAGCGATGTCGCAATCGCCAACGCCAGCAATATGGCGCGCGGCAATGTCTTGCCAGGATCGATGGTTTCTTCGGCCATGTTCGCCAGGGTCTCGAAACCCAAGAATGCAAACATGGCAATGAATGCGCCTGATGCAATCGCTGTGGGCTCAAACGAGAACGCGGGCGGAATATAGTCCAGCGTCTGATACAGACCTGATGAGACAACATAAATCAGCCCGCCAATTTCAATCACCGTCATGACCGCCGCCGCCGCGACGCTATTCGCCACGGCCAGACACGCCACAGCCGTAAACAGCATCACAATGAGTGCGCTGCCTACGGGAATTGAAATCACAGGCGCCAGCCCGGCCAGATAACCTGCGCAGCCCCGCGCAATGGACGCGGCCGCCAGAATCCCCACCGCAACAACGGCGAAACCAATTACCCGCGACAAAAATCCGTTCCGGAAGGCGCTGTACGCATAGGCTGCCTGACCTGAGGCTTCGGGATGGCGCGCGGAAAGCTCTGCAAAGCTTAATCCCGTTGGCGCCGCGAGCAAGCCGGCCAGCAGAAACGAGAGCGGCGCCCCCATACCTGCCGCAGAAGCGACCTGTCCGGTCAGCACGTAAATGCCGGCGCCAATGATAATGCCGACCCCGTAGAGGGTAAGCACACCCAGGCCCAGGCTGCGTTTAAGGCGCGTATTACCTGCCGCTGGGTGCCCCGGCTGTTGCATCGCTTTGCTCTTCATTCCGGGTCTGCTCCAGCCAATCCACGCAGTGCTGGGCAATCTCCTGCCATTTCGGGCCGTCAAGCACCCAGTGGCCGACATTTTCAACGCAGTGAAAATCCGCACGATCCCCATACCGGCGGGCGACCTGGCGCACCGTGTCAGGTGCGTTAATCGAATCGTGGCTGCCTGCGATCGCCAGGACAGGGCATACGACCTTGCGCGCATCCACGCGGCTGGCCTGGTGCGGGTCCAGCATCCAGCACATGATTTCATATAACGCATAGCCGGATTCTGGCATCAGCCGGTCAAGGATCGCCTTTTTTGGCCGGCCCGACATATGTGGCAGCGCATGATCCGCGGCAGTTTTCCGGTCCGGCGCCAGACTGTTTTGACCCCAGCCCATTCCACTGGCGAAAGTACCGAACGCCGTCAGCATTTCCATAGACGTCGCCGGAATAATACCTGCAGGCGGCGAAGGGGCCAGCAACACCAGCCGGGTGCCATGCCCACGTGCGGCCAGCATCTGACACAACAACCCTCCCATTGAATGGCCCATCAGAATCACCTCGCCTTCCAGCGTATCGATCAGCGCCTCAAGGTCGAGCAGATAGTCGCGCAGACTGGTACGCGCCAGCTCCGGTGAGGGTAACTGGCCTGGTTCCTGGTCATGATGCCGCAAATCCGGCGCTATACAGGAATAGCCGAAGGTCTCAAAATGGCTCTGGAACTTGTCAAACGCCCAACCACCGCCAAACGCGCCATGCACCATCAAAATGGTGGGTTTGCCCACCACATTTTTAGCGCTCATGCGCGCGCCGCCTGTTGCAGGGCGGAAGCGTGAATACGAAATTCATCGACGATACGAGCATAGACGTCGCGTTTGAAGGCAACGACAAGCTCGCACACTTCGTCAATATCAACCCATTTCCAGGCGTCGAATTCGGGGTGGGCGGTGGCGATATCTATTTCACGGTCTGTCCCGTCAAAGCGAAGCGCAAACCATCTCTGGGCCTGCCCACGATATTTACCGGACCATTTCATCGCGGCAATCTCCCGTGGTAAATCATAGCAGTGCCACTGCTGGCTTTGCGCAAGTATTGTTGCATTATCGGTTCCAACCTCTTCCAGCATTTCGCGCATCACTGCCTGCGCCGGCGTTTCTCCCGGGTCAATTCCCCCCTGCGGCAATTGCCAGGGCTTATCGATCAGCCTGCCTACGATATCGCCCTTTCCCACATCATTACGCCGCCCGGCAAATACTTGCCCGCGGCGGTTCAATAAAAATATACCCGCGCATGGCCGGTAGTTTTCTGGTAGTTGATCGCTGACAAACTGCAATGGCGCGCTCATTTTCTGGATGCCTGAATCAATGCTGTAACCGGCACCAGATTTATCCCCTTCGCATTTAATTGTTCCGCCCAAAGACTGATCCGCTCTATCGTCAATGGTAACGGCGATCCAACTCCGGCAGCAAATCCATCTGCAATGGCCACTTTTTCCAGTTCGCTCAACTTCGAGTCTATTCCAATTGCTGTCAAATCCGTATCGATTTGCGAAGTTGCGGAAACAAACGGCATATCGATCTGTCCGGCTATATCAGAAATCCGGCTGCGCGCCGCCGATTGATTGTCGACAATCATCAGTCCACGTCCGTTCAGTTCGGCCATGACCGGACCAAGCGCCATTTCGGAAGTGGAAAACTTGCCCCCAAAAAAATTGATTACCCCCGCATAACCGGAAAACCGCGACAGCAGCCATTCCAGACGGTTCGTATTTTCTTCCGCCGAAAGGCCGGTCAGCAGCGCATGCGGGCCGGGGTCATTTTCCGGGAAATCATAAGGCTCCATCGGCAGCTCAAGCAGCACCTCGTGTCCCGCAGCGCGGGCCCGCCCGACCCATTCCTGCAATCCGTTGCCATATGGGACAAACGCCAGCGAAACCTGCGATGGCAGACGCTGCACCGCAAGCCGCGTCGGCACCTCGCTCAATCCCATGCCGCTGATCACCAGGGCAATTTTTGGACGCCCGTCTTCTGGTGGGGCCGGATGTGCATACACATGCCACGGACGCGCGCCGTCTTCTGCAATGCGCGGCAGTGGGCCAACGACTGTTTGTTCCACCAGCATCGGGTCAGGAACCGGAGCGAGACTGAGTTTCCCGTCCGCGGAAATGGTGACCGGCAAAGTGCGGCGGACCGTGGACGCAGTTGAGGGTGCGCCAGACGTTGGAACTGGTGCTACAGCAGCAGTTTTAGGCGAGCCCATCAGTTCCTCGACCCGGCCGTCGGCCGACCCATTCAGTGATATGGAAACACTGGGCAAGGCCGCCCCGCCATCACCATCTCCCAGGGCCAGCCAGCCCACCAGCCCGCCAAACAATGCGAGCACAAGGAATGTGGCAATGAGAACCGGACTTGGGCCGGAACGGGGTTCGCGCTCATCTCCGGCAGAAAGCATTTGCCCGGTTGGGCGCGCACGCCCGCGTTGGGCAGGTTTACGAGCCAATTTTACCCCTCAACAACTTTTATCCGCTAATTCATCGCACGCTGGGCCATCAATGACATGCCCCGTAACAGATCCAGCGCATAGCTTAGCTGATAATCCGAGGCCTGAGTTTCACTGGAGACTTTGTCTGGAGCGGCCTTGCCATCCGGCGCATCTTGGACCGGCTCCTTTTCCGGCGCATCTTTGCCTTCAGGTGCGTCCGCCTTGGACTTTTTCAAAAGGGCCTCCAGATGGCTTGGTAAATCCGCTTCGCTGCGCAGCCGGCCAGGCTCCACCACTTCTAACTTGGCTTGCTCTACCTTGATATCGGGTTCTATGCCCGTTGCCTGAATTGAGCGGCCGGACGGAGTGAAATAACGCGCCGTAGTCATGCGCAAAGCGCCTTTCCCGCTCAAGGGGATAATCGTTTGCACGGAACCTTTTCCGAAACTGGTGGTGCCAAGAACGATGCCCCGGCGATGATCCTGCAACGCGCCTGCAACAATCTCGGATGCACTCGCAGAACCGCCATTGATGAGGACAATTACCGGCTTGCCACCGGTAAGATCGCCTTTGCTGGCGCTGAAACGCTGGATGTCATCGTTATGGCGCCCGCGTGTGGAAACGATTTCACCACGATCCAGAAACGTATCGCTGACGGCGATCGCCTGATCCAGAAGGCCGCCTGGATTGTTGCGCAAATCAAGAACTACACCCTGAAAATTTTTGCCGATTTCTTTTTTCAGCTTGGCAAGGTTTTCAACCACGCCGTCATTGGTGTGCTCGTTAAAGGCGGTGATGCGAATATAAGCCACATCCTTTTCACGGCGCGCACGTACGGATTGCACCGTGATCACCGCACGTTTCAGCACCACATCAAATGGTTCCGCCTTGCCTTCGCGCACGACGCCTAATGTGATGTCCGTATTTACCGGCCCGCGCATGAGATCAACCGCCTCGCGCAGGTTCATACCCATGACCTGCTTGCCGTCCAGATGGGTGATATAGTCACCGGGCTGAATACCCGCTTTGGCAGCCGGAGTGTCGTCAATTGGCGTCACCACTTTTACGACGCCATTCTCCATGGTGACTTCAATGCCAAGACCACCGAATTCTCCGCGTGTTTGCACCTGCATTTCACGGTACGCGTCGGCATTCAAAAAGCTCGAATGCGGGTCAAGCGACGCCAGCATGCCATTAATGGCGGCTTCGATCAGCTCATTATCCTTGGCTTCGACCACATGATCGTTGCGGACGCGTTCAAAAATATCCCCGAAGAGATTAAGCTGTTCATAGGTTTGCGCACTGGCGGCGAACGCTGCGCCAGTTGGCGTCATCATGAAAGCCAGCATTGCGCCAGTTACCAACAGGCGCATTTTACCTTTTGATTGCTTTAACATTAGCCATTTACCTTCTTTTCGCTGACTTTCAACCACGGCATGGGATTGAACGGCTTCCCATCCTTGCGGAATTCAACATATAGATCACGCAAATCCGATCCGCCTCCGGGTTGCGCATACACATCGCCTTTTGGACCGGTTCCCATCCGTCCGACCGGTTGTCCTTTTGTCACATTCTGTCCGACGACGCCATGCACCATTGACAGGCCTGAGAGTAATATATGGTATCCCTCGCCCGCTTCCAGGATCAATAATTGACCATAGGCGCGAAATGGGCCGGCAAAGACTACTTTTCCGTCAAACGGCGCCACCACCTCCGCGCTTTCCCGGGTCCGGACGCTTATACCCCTGCGAGTGGCGCCGGAACTGTCTTTAGCCCCGAAATTGGCGACGATCTTGCCGCGCGCTGGCATTACCAAAAGTCCCCGCGCGGCGCTGAACAAGACCGGTCGGGTTTTTTCAGGAACCACCGGCTGCCCTGGGGAAAGCATCGCATAGTCCCGAGTGATCTCTTTTTCCTCCACAGCGGCGGTCTGCGGCGTCTGGGGTTTGGGCCGCGGAAGTGTAGCCGGATTGATTTCCGTCTCTACCGTTTTCTCCAGGCGCACCAGCAAATCCCCTGCGTCCCTGGATTTTTGCGCAATAGCGGCCATAATGTCAGCCTTGGCGGCGGCGGTCTCGATTAACGCTGTCTGCTGTCCTTTCTGTTCGCCCAGTAACGCGGCCAATGTCTTTTGTTCTTCCTGCAACTCCACAAGCCTGGCGACGTGAAGCTGGTGCTCCTCCGTCATCACGGCCTCCAGCCGGTCAATTTCCGTCAGGTCCTCCCGCAGAACTGCCGCTTCCTGTTCAACGCTTTTAATAACAGCGCCCAGCAGCGTGGCCCCACGCACATGTTCAATAGCTGCGTCTGAGCGAACCAGCAACAATGCGGGCGGTTGGCGTCCCAGCCTTTGCATCGCCCCGAGCAAATGCGACAAATCGCCACGCTGGCTATCGAACCGGGCCAATTGGCTGCGCCGCCGCAACTTCAGTTCATCGAGCCTGGTTTCGCCATCGAGCACTTCCTGCTCGCGGGCCTGGATCAGTGCGGCGGTTTGCACCAGTTTTGCGTTTAGATCAGGATCAGTGGTTGCCACGTCAGGAACCGCACCAGCGGACATAACCCACAGCGGTCCGCATAAGACCGCCAACAGTAATATTTTAGGCAAGAAATCTCGCAATACTCAAAACCTGTTTTGCCACGAACGCTTCAAACTAATGCCGTGACTCCAAAGTCCGCAAGAAAATAGCGCATATTATGAACTTTGTAACTCCGGTGACGCCGGCAACATTATAGTCTTCGTATGGTTCAGAGGTTGAAGTTCGTCAAACAATCGTGGCATCTTAATGGCAAGAACCCCGAAGCAGCCATACCGGGTCATGTTCAAATTACTGTTTGCAGGACAACAAGTCTACCTGTGCTGCGGGTCTCCTCAAGAACCCATCGCTCAAACGGCGATGATAGGGATGATTGGCTACAATAGTTTCCCAAAGGTAAATTTGTTCCGTCAGCGTCGTGATAACCCGTCTGTGCGATGGCCTAAACATTCTCTCTGACTGGGTTAGCCGGTCTTAGAATGATGGTCAGACATAAAAGATAGAACATCAAAACAAGGCGCGGCTGATCGAACGTGCTGACTGTGACCCCTGTTACCAGAAAACCTGTAAGGGATGCCAGCAGCACTGCCGCAAGTTTGTCTCCCGCCGCAATTTGACGCGCCAGCGCAGCAAGTGTAAGCGCCAACAAGGCGCCGACGGCCAGTAACCCCAACCATCCCTGATCGATTAACAGGCCAACCGCCAAATTTTTTGTGTGCCAGAACAAATGTGCATCCGATGTCCAGAACCAACGATCAGAGAGCTGGGCAAACTCGCCATTCGCGACGAGATCGATTTCATTCTCATGCGTCATAGTAATTGCATCGATATCAACGCCATGCAGGGGCGCATTGTTAATCCAGAACGACAATCGAGTTGGCCGGGGGAAAGTTAAACCAGAGACAGAACCGCCATAACCGATTTTACCGGTTTTGATTGTCCCTCGGTAGGTCTGCCATTCCTCCCCATTCTCCTGTATCTTAAACAAGGTATAAGAGCAGTTATAAGAACTAATCAGCCATTTATCGCATAACGCAACTGTCAGAGAGGCCTTGGTTTCGGATGTGCGAAGTCTAACGCTTACCTGATAGGTGCTATCCGCCTCGATGTGGATTGCCTGTCCCACATACTGGGGCATGCCGGACCACATTCGAATAAAACCATCATCCCCGTCACGGATAAAACTTGTGTGGGACGAACGTAGTTCAATTTTCCTGCTGTCCTGGTTAAGTCGCGGAAAGCTGCCAAGCCCCATGCCAAAAATTTTTGCAACCAGGGTATCGTCGCGTAGGTTCAAAGCGGTTCGCCAATGATTATACCGGAATTGGGCGTCCCGCTCTGTCTGTTCAAACCGCTTTCCCATAAATGTCTGGGAGAACATGGGCAGGCCCGTCATCGCAATCAGACCAACAGCCCCTAATCCCAAAGCGACGGTGATGAATCCACGGCGCCAGCCCGGGCGGGTCGCGAACAGCCCCATCAGACCTGCGCCATACGCAATTATGACGGCGATAACCGGGCCGCGAGAGGCCGTGGCCATTAAAGTGTAGAATGATGGTAGCCCCGTACCGATTGTGACAGGCAGCAGCGCCAGCCAGCGGCGATCAAGCAAAAACATTGCAAGCAGTGGCATAGTTGTCGCGAGCCATACATCGATGTGGCCATCTCCGGTATGCAAGCTGGAAAATGTTGATGCGATCCGGTAATCGGAATTCCAGTCGAACAAACCAGCAAAAGCCCCATGTTCGTAAACCCCAACCACGCTGACAGCAAAAAGGCCCAGCAAAAGACCACGTAACAACATTTTCGTGGCGTCGCTGTCCTGCGCGATGGCGCGCCTTAGCGGGATGAACAGCAATAGCGCCCACGCGAAGCCCTTGCCTATTCGCAAGCTGTTATACGGGCTAAAATAGCTGGCGAATGAATCTGGTGTTATGGGTGGCAGCGGCCAAAGTTGGATCAGGGTGCTTAGCAAGTATGATCCGGCCAGAAGCGTCATAACCGCTTTCAGGTTTAGTGCGATTGGCGGCGGCGGTTCCGCTTTGCTGTCGCGCAGAGCGAGCACGCCCGCCGTTAAAAGAATGAAGGCGTCAAATTCATCGAAGAAAAACCGGCCTGACCAGTGCGCAAGATCAAAAAACGGTAACAGCGCCGGCACTGCAACCAGCCAGAGCCCCGGCCAACGCCATAGGCAGATGGCGTACAGCGTGAACGCCGCTGCTATAGGCAGGCGCAGGATTGGAAAATCCGCAACAAACCATATTATGATCACCAGCAAAGACAATGTGTAAGGAATCAGCGTTGGCCGCTGGGTCACAAACTTCATTGCTGCCTGGGCATTGCTTTTCGAAAATAGCTTATCTCGTGGCGCTGGACGTGAATGGCTGCCAGATAACAGCATATCTGGCCCCACCCGCGCCGCCCACTCGCATATGCGCTGGGTCGACGTCACCGCCGCGACGGCTATCAGAATATTGGTAAGGTCCGGACGCAGCCCGGTAGTGATGAGGCCCCCTGCTTCTACTATACCCGCAAATAAGATTGCCAAAAATACGCTATATATCAGCGGCCGTCGTTCTCCTGACGCCTTGCCATTAAGGATCCGGATCGCCCAAATGAAAACACCTAGAGGGGCATAGCTGACGGCAATGCTCATCAGGCTGGAAAAGGCTTGTTGTTCAGTGGTGAAATAGTAATAGTAAAAGGGCATCCAATGCATGGACGCGAGCACATCTTCGATTTTGCTTTGACTGGCGAAACCGGCATGCCACCCCCGCAAAGCAGGCAATATCGTCAGATAGAGCGGCGCAGCAAGCCAGATGCCGGCCTTCAGCACGGGGGTGAGCCGTGGAGTGATCTTCGGCAGCAAATCTGTAATCTGGTAACCCAACGCCGCGCCAAGCATCGCAACTGCAAAGCTGCTGGCTTCTACACGCCCCGAATATTCAAGCCATTGCAGCGCTTCGATGCTGCCGGTGAGCGCAAATGCGGCCAGAACCGCCGAGGCAACACCGCGGTTCCAGATCAGTTTAATCGCCATGCCCAACGGGAATATCAGCGCAAGCTTCAAAAGCAGGGACGCCAGACTGCGGATGCCAAATATATTCTCCGGCACCCATACGAACGCATTCGGATCGGCCAGCCGCATTGCGATCTCATCGGCACTAACCAGAAAATCAAACGGGAATAGCGCAATGAAGATGTAACCCAGCAGGTACAATCCAAGCCCAGCCGCTAATGTTCTGGGACCGCCTGACAGGGCATTCCGCACCGCACCCACGATCAGCCTGCCCCACAGCCCCCAGCCAAGGATGCCGGCACCGGTTCCCGCAATTTCTGCAACAATATCATTGAGAGAGTAGGTGCGAGGCGCAGCCCAAACCTGCAAAAACTCGACGCCAACCGCCAGGCCAGTGCCAAGTAACGCTGCGAAGATGGCCCCGCCCAGGCCCAACCGGCTTGTAGCGCCATATGCGAAAAATCCGACTGGCACATAAAGAATGAGATTGGCCACCCAATCGGCCCGGTTATCAAGGCCCAGATCATACCATTTGAGATAGGAAAAATTACCGAATGTGAAACCAGGCGGCGCATCGCGGTATTCGAAGGGAAGCAGGCTGCCATACAGGACAAATGTTGCTGACAGGCACGCCAGCACGGCCAACGCGCCGTATGGAACCTGCCTGTGTGCTGACACGGCGCCCCCTGGAACAACACGCATACTGAATTACCTATGATGATTGCAAAGGCGATAACAAAATCAGCTTTAACAATTTGCCGGTGCGCCAGCCATCATTTATTCATCTCACGCACGATGATAGGGATGATTGGCAAGAATGCTTACCGCCCGGTAAATTTGTTCCGCCAGCATCATGCGCACCAGCATATGCGGCCAGGTCATTGTCCCCAACGAGAGTTGCCATTGGGCGCGCGCCGTCACCTGATCACTCAACCCATCTGCGCCGCCGATGATAAACACCAGGTCGCGGCACCCCTGATCCCTGATCTGCCCCAGCCGTTCGGCGAATCCTTCACTGGACAATGTACGCCCCCGGCCATCCAGTGCGACGAGGGTCGCTCCCTCCGGCGCCTGCGCCAGAAGCAGGTCACCCTCGCGCTCCTTACGTTGCGCCACATCCGCAGGACCGGCGCGTTTGGCACGATCCTCAACCTCGCGCAACGCCATGGGGCCAAGCCCCAGGCGCGCGCCCATTAATTCAGCGTTTTTCAGATAGGCGTGCGTGGCCGCTGTTTCATCGGCGGCGGTCTTTTTACCGCGTCCGACAGCAGTAATGACGATACGCACGGGTATTGTTAAACGGCGCGCAGGCCAAATGCGTTTGCCGGTTCAATATGCGTCGGGATCATTACAGACCATAATTTTTCGAGATTGTAGAATTCCCGTACTTCCGGCCGGAAGACATGAATAATCACATCCACCGCATCGACCACGACCCAGTCGCCCTGGCGCAGCCCTTCCATGCGGCAATTCTCGCCATACACATGTTTGATTTTTTCTGACAGATGTCCTGCGATCGTCGCGACATGGCGCGACGACGTGCCGCTGGCGATAACCAGGTAATCGGCGATGCTGGATTTTCCCTCCAGTTCAATGGTGACAATATCAACGGCCTTATCGTCTTCAAGGGAGTTCAGCACAAACCGCATAAGCTCCTCCGGATTGGGTTGGGCTGTACGGCGCGCGACGGCGGTATCGTGAGTCAGGGAGTTCCTCTCGGTTCGGTTAGGGATATGCCGCAGAATAGAGATAGTAGGAGAGTTTTGCAAAAATTTTTATATGGTAAATCTATTTTCTTCCATTGCGGATTGCCGTGGAGCTGGCAGGGTGCGGACGGCAGGCTATGAAAGTCCATGCTGGCGTTGGCTGCCCGGGCAAGTATACGCACTGATCCTGCGGTATCCTGTAATTCGCATATCGCACCGCCGCTTTGCCCCCTAAAGCCTTGATTCCACTACCAGGGCGGTCCAGAATCGCCACAGGCATCAGTTGCATGATCTTGTTCCATGCGCGCCATTGCGGCAATTGCACAAGATTATCGGCACCCATCAGCCAGACGAAATGCACCCCGGGCCAGCGTTGCCGAAGGGTAGCCAGAGTATCTTTCGTAAAAGTCGTACGCAGTCTTTGTTCAATGGAACTGATCACAATACGCGGGTGATCCGCCACATCCTGTGCAAATTGCACCCGATCGGCAAGGCTCGCCATATCTTCTGGCGACTTTAGCGGGTTTTGAGAGGATACCATCCACCAGACCCGGTCCAGTTGCAGCCGCTTAAGGGCGATCAGACTGATATAACGGTGCCCCGCATGCGCCGGATTAAACGACCCGCCCAACAGTCCAATCCGCATCCCGGGATATAGAAGTTCAGACTTCATCGGCATTAAGGCGATCTGCGATTTAGATGAGGTGCAGTTTCACCCCACGTCAAACCCCTCCCCATTACGGGGAGGGGTGGGGCTTTGATATGCATAAACGCGATCCCAATTAATTTACGCCCGCGTCTGTCCGGTCCCGCGTACAACATATTTGTAGCTGGTCAGTTGCGCCGCGCCAACCGGCCCGCGCGCATGCAGCTTGCTGGTGGAAATGCCGATCTCCGCCCCCATGCCAAACTCGCCGCCATCGGCAAACTGGGTCGAGGCATTATGCATGACAATGGCGCTGTCGACCTGTGACAGAAAATGCTCTGCGGTCGGGCCATCGTCGGTAATGATGGTTTCGGTATGCTGGGATCCGTAACGCTGAATATGCGCGATGGCTTCTTCAACACCCTCCACAATGCGAACGGAAATGATGGCGTCGAGATATTCCGTGGTCCAGTCGGCCTCGCTCACCGGGGTAACCCGCTGATCCACGGCCTGCACATCTGCATCGCCGCGCACTTCGCAGCCCGCCTTGATCAGATCATCCACCAGCACCGGTAAATGCGCCGCTGCGCAGCGGCGATCGATCAGTAAGGTTTCCGCCGCACCGCAAATGCCCGTGCGGCGCATCTTGGCGTTAAGCACGATCCTGCGCGCCATTTCCAGATCGGCCTTGCCATCCACATAGAGATGCACCAGCCCGTCCAGATGGCCGATCACCGGCACACGGGCGTCGCGTGTCACACGTTCTGTCAGGCTGCGCCCGCCGCGCGGCACGATCACGTCAATATATTGCGTCATGTTGCCCAGCATATAGCCAACAGCGGCGCGATCGGTGGTAGGCACCCGCTGCACCGCGCCTTCGGGAATACGAGCGGCGTTCAGTCCCTCCAGAATGCATTCGTGAATGGCGCGGCTGGAATGATAGCTTTCCGAACCGCCACGTAAAATCACCGCATTCCCCGCACGCAAGCACAGCGCGGCGGCGTCCGCCGTCACATTGGGGCGGCTTTCATAAATAATTCCAATTACTCCCAGCGGTACGCTTACGCGTTCGATATGCAAACCATTGGGCCGGTCCCACCCCGTCAGCACCTGGCCCACAGGATTAGGCATGGCGGCAATTTCATCCAGGCTGCGCACCATGGCGGCAATGCGCGCATCATCCAGTTTCAGCCGGTCGAGCATGGCGGCCGAGAGATTGGCGGCGCGCGCGCCTTCCATATCACGCGCGTTGGCCGTCAGAATCAGATCCACATTGGCGCGCATAGAGGCGGCAGCGCAGTACAGTGCGGATTCCATTGCCTTGCCGTCGCGGCCAGCAAGATGCACCGCTGCTTCGCGCGCATGGCGGCCGATTTCATCCATGATGGCGGCAATTTCAATCGCGGAGAGTTCGTGTTGCGGCTGTTTTTCACGGCGCGCCTCGTTGAGATCGGTAATGGTCATATGTGCTTGTCTCCGCCTGTAAGGACCAGATCGTCCCGGTGGATCATTTCCGTGCGCCCACGATAGCCCAGAAGGCGCTCAATTTCACCGCTTTTATGCCCGGCGATCTGGCGCGCGTCAGCGATATTGTAGGCGCACAGGCCGCGGCCAATTTCACATCCATCGGAGGATTGCAGTATTACCGCGTCGCCGCGGCTGAAATCTCCCAAAACTTCGCGCACCCCGGCGGGCAGCAGGCTTTTCCCCGTACGCAACGCTTGCACCGCACCGTCATCCAGCACCAGACGCCCCGCGGGTTCCAGCACCCCGGCAATCCACTGCTTGCGCGCGGCGGCAGGCGATTCATGGGGCAGGAACCAGGTGCAGCGGGCGCCCTCGCTGATTGCGTTTAGCGGATGCAGAATACGGCCACTGGCGATCGCCATGGCGCAGCCCGCCCCTGTCGCAATCCTGGCTGCTGCCAGCTTGGTGATCATACCGCCAGAACCAACAGACGAATTTGACCCGCCCGCCATGGCTTCAATCTCGGGCGTAATGCTGGTGACCTCGGCAAAATGGCGCGCCGCGGGGTCGCGGCCTGGATCAGCCGTATACAGACCATCTATGTCCGAGAGCAGCACCATGCAATCGGCGCTGATCATCTGTGCGACGCGCGCGGCCAGGCGGTCATTGTCACCATAACGGATTTCACTGGTGGCCACGGTGTCGTTTTCATTCACCACCGGGACCGCGCCGAGTTTCAGCAGTGTATCGAACGTATTGCGCGCGTTCAGATAGCGCCGCCTTTGTTCGGTGTCCTCCAGGGTCAGCAATATCTGGGCACAGGGTAGCTGTTTGGCGGCCAGCGCGGACTGATAGGCATGCGCCAGATGCACCTGACCGGCGGCGGCGGCGGCCTGGCTTTCTTCCAGCCGCAACATTTTTCCGCGCAATCCCAGAATGCCACGCCCTAACGCGATCGCACCCGATGACACCAGTACCACCTGCGCGCCACGGCCCCGCAATTCTGCCACATCATCGATCAGCGCGCGCAGCCACTCGGCACGCAATGCGCCAGTTTCGGAATCGGCCAGCAGGGCGGAACCGATTTTGACGACGATACGTTTTGCTTTTACCAGCCGCTTTGCGGCAACCGCCACCGGGCTCATGGGCTCCACTGCGCCGCCGGTTCGGTGTTGTTTTCAGCCGCTGCCGTTTCGCGGGCGCGTTTGATTGCGTCATGCAATGCGCGCAATACTTCCTGCACGCCCTGTCCTGTTGCGCCGGAAACGGTCATGACTGTCTGGCCGCTGGCTTTTTCGAGGGCGGCTTTTTTTCTGCGAATTTGTTCCGTCGTCAGAGCATCGCATTTATTCAGCACCAGCAGTTCGGGTTTATCCGCAAGGTCCGGACTATATTCCCGCAATTCATGGCGGATGGTGCGATAGGCCCGGGTTATTTTTTCCTGCGTGCCATCAACCAGATGCAGATTGATGCGGCAGCGTTCCACATGCCCCAAAAAGCGGGTGCCCAACCCGGCTCCTTCATGCGCGCCGGCTATCAGACCGGGAATATCGGCCATGACGAACTCCTCGCCGTCGCAATACACAACACCAAGCTGGGGATGCAGCGTCGTGAAAGGATAATCCGCAATCTTGGGCCGTGCACGGCTGACGGCTGCCAGAAATGTGGATTTTCCCGCATTGGGCAAGCCGATAAGGCCGGCGTCGGCGATCAGCTTCAGGCGCAGCCACACCCATAGCTCGGGTGCATCCTGCCCCGGATTGGCATGGCGCGGCGCCTGATTGGCCGGCCCCTTGAAACGGGTGTTGCCCCAGCCGCCATTGCCGCCCTTAAGCAGCCGCAGCTTCTGTCCGGGTTCTGTCATGTCCGCCAGCAGTGTTTCGTCTTCCGCATCCCAGATTTGCGTACCGGCCGGAACTTTCAGCACAATATCCGCGCCATTGGCGCCGGTGCGATTGCGGCCCATGCCATGAATGCCGGTGCCCGCCTTGAAATGCTGCTGATAGCGAAAATCGATCAGCGTGTTCAGCCCGTCAACGCACTCCACATAAACATGCCCGCCATTGCCGCCGTCGCCGCCATCGGGTCCGCCGAACTCAATAAATTTCTCACGCCGGAACGACACCGCGCCCGCGCCGCCGTTTCCTGCCTTGAGATAGATTTTCGCCTGATCGAGAAATTTCATATCACGTAATTGGCTTCCATCAGAAGCCTGCCTCCTGCCGCGTAAGTTCTAACCGCGCACCAGCTACTTCGCATCCACGGGCAAGAGAGAAGCGCGTTTCTTCCCCCGTTTTTCGAAAACCTAACTTACTCAGCGTATGCCCGGAAGCCGGATTATCTAAAAAATATGTGGCCTGAAGCAACACCAGATTCAACTCCTCAAAGGCGAAGCGCACCACGCGCTGACCAGCTTCAGTCGCATAGCCATTTCCCCAATAGGGTTCACCCAGCCAATAGCCAACTTCCATTGCATTGGGGATATCCATCGCCTCGATGCCTATCACGCCAACCAGCGAGCCGTCTTTCACGATGGCAAACCGAAAACCAGTCATCTTTGCCCTCGCCTCAACGTGCGTGATTATCCATTCTCGCGCCGCACCATCAGGATAGGGATGGGGAACCCTGGATAATTTGCTGGCAACGTTCCAGTTGCCACAATGCTCCTGAACGCACGGTGCGTCATCAAGAGTAATATGCCGCAATATCAACCGATCCGTAATTAGCCGCTCGCTCTCACTCATTGCATACCTCCGCCTGCAAATGCTGGGAGAGGGCGAAAAAAAAGGGAGATGGTGGCCATCTCCCCTCTCAACTCAGATCGCCACCATTTGGATGGCGGTGCATCCAGTTTTATTCCGCTGCCACCTGCGCCGGGATAACCGATACGCTCGGGCGTCCGGTCTTGCCGGTGGTGCCAAACTGCACATGGCCTTCGATGACAGAATAGATCGTGTGGTCACGACCCATGCCGACATTTTCGCCCGGATGCCATTTGGTGCCGCGCTGGCGCAAAATAATATTGCCGGAGATGACGTGTTCGCCACCAAATTTCTTTACGCCCAGCCTGCGGCCTGCACTGTCACGGCCGTTTCGTGAGGAACCGCCTGCTTTTTTATGTGCCATTTTTCAAATCCCTCGCTTAGGCTGCCTGAATGCCGGTCACGTGCAACACCGTCTGCAACTGACGATGGCCGTTTTTGCGGCGGTATTTATGGCGGCGCTTTTTCTTGAAAATCAGAATTTTCGGATCGCGCGCCTGCGCCACGATTTCGGCCGTGACCGAGGCCCCCGCCACCAGCGGCGCACCAATCGTCACATTACCCGAATCGTCCACCAGCAACACCTGATCAAAGGTAATGCTCTGGCCCGCTTCACCTTCAAGTTTTTCGACGCGCAGTACGTCGCCAGATGCGACCTTATACTGCTTTCCGCCGGTTTTAATAACTGCGTACATCCTTGGCTCACCCATGTTCCTGCGCTATCAGCGCCCGAATTTTCCCACATAATTGAGACAATTCAATGCCCTGAGGACCGTCCACGCGCCGTTGCGCGGGCGTCCCATATAAAGTGGCGCGGACTATAGCCTTTAAGGGCTTTAAGTCAAGCCCGACCGTCCTGTAATCGTATGCACCGCCACCTGTTTAACGACGGCCTGTGCTTTTCGCCACTGCGCGGTTAATATACTAACCCAACAGACAAACATTGGAACACCTGAAGTTTCGGAGAAATGCTTGCCCGGCTTAATCGTTCCTGCTGACCCGGCGCCGGGTGCCGCCCCCGATGATGTGGCGCGGCACTATGTGGCCTGGCTGGCGCATTTATCCCATGCGCGGCGTCTTAGCCCGCATACAGTGGAGGCCTATGGCCGGGATGTGCGGGACTTTTTTGGATTTTTGCAGCAGCATTTAGGGGGGCAGGCCGGGCTTGTGGAACTGCGCGCCCTGCAAATCTCGGATTTTCGGGCCTGGCTGGCCCATCGCCGGTCGGATGGGCTGATCTCGGCGTCTCTGGCGCGGGCCATTTCAGCGGTGCGCAATTTTTTCCGCTTTTTGCAGAAAACCGGGGTGCTGGAAAACGCCGCGATCGGCAGCCTGCGCGGCCCGAAAATACCGCATGGGGTGCCCAAACCCCTAAGCGCGCCGGACGCCTTACGCACCGTTGCCGACGCGGGCGATCTGGCTATGGAGCCATGGATCGGGCTGCGCGATGTGGCGGTGCTGAGTCTGCTCTATGGTTGCGGCCTGCGGGTGTCAGAGGCGTTGGGCCTGAACCGGGACGCCGCGCCGTTTGGGGATACAGTGCGCATTCTGGGCAAGGGCGGCAAGGAACGCCTGGCCCCCGTGCTGCCTGTGGTGGCGCAGGCGGTGCAGGTCTATCTGGCGCAATGCCCCTACAGGCTTACGGCAAGTGATCCGCTGTTTGTGGGGGCACGCGGCAAACGGCTAAGCCCGCGCATCGTGCAGCTTGGCATGCAGCGGCTGCGTGGCGCGCTTGGTCTGCCGGACAGCGCCACCCCGCATGCGCTGCGCCACAGCTTTGCGACCCATCTGCTGTCGGCGGGGGGTGATCTGCGCACGATTCAGGAATTGCTGGGCCATGCCAGCCTGACCAGCACCCAGCGCTATACCGAGGTGGACGCGGCGCGGCTGCTGCAGGTGTATGGCAACGCTCATCCCCGCGCACGGGGATGAGCGGCCAGGCGTAAGATTAGTCTTTCGGCGGCCTGCCAACGGCCTTGGATTCGACCAGCGCGTCGATTTGGCTCGTCGAATAACCGTATTTCGCCAGCACTTCATAGGCGTCCGCACCCTTGCGCGCCGGATGCAGGCGGAACTTGGCGGGCGTTTTGGAGAAATTCACCGGATGCTTGGTGGTGAAATAGCCGCCTTCGGTCGGATGTTCGCGCCGGGTGAAGAAATTGACATCCACCAGATGCGGGTCCTGCTGCAGATCTTCCAGCCGGTTGATGCGCATGCAGGGAATGTCATGCTCGTCCAGCAATGTCATCCATTCCTGTGTGGTCTTGCTCTGGGTTACTTCGCCGATCAGTGCGTACAGGCTGTCGATATTTTTGGTGCGGTCCTCAAAGCTGGCGCCGCGCCATTTGTCCCACAGTTCCGGCTGACCCGAGATTTCGAAAAACAGCGGCCAGTGCTTGTCCGTATAGGGCACGATGCCGATATAGCCATCCTTGCTTTTGAACGGCTTGCGGTTGGGCGTCAGAATGCGGGTATAGCCCCACTGGCCCTGCGGCGGGTCATAGGCATGGCCGTAAAAATGCTCGGCCAGCGTGAAGCCCACCAGCGCCTCCAGCATCGGCACTTCGACAAACTGGCCCTCGCCGGTGCGCTGATGATGGAACAGCGCCGCCAGGGTTGCATACATCATATGCAGGCCGGTCGCCTTGTCCGCCACGATGGAGGGCAGAAAGCGCGGCTGTTCGATCTTGTCGGTCTTGGGCAGCAAATCGGCAATGCCCGACGCGCCCTGCACCAGATCGTCATAGGCCTGACGCCCGGCATAGGCGCCGCCCGCGCCAAAGCCCACCGCATGCACATAGATGATATCCGGCTTGATCTTGACCATATCGTCATAGGTAAAGCCCAGCCGCGCCAGCCCGTCGGGGCGCACATTGGTCATGAAGATGTCGCAATCGGCGATCATCTTGCGGAACACTTCCTTGGCCTCGTCCAGTCGCAGGTCCAGCACGACGGATTTCTTGTTGCGGTTCAGCGTAAGAAAGATCGGCCCCAGATCGCCATGCGGGCTTGGCCCGGCGGTGCGCATCAGATCGCCCACGGGGGTTTCCACCTTGGTGGTTTCCGCGCCCATATCCGCCAGTAACTGCGTCGCATACGGCCCCAGCACCACGCTGGTCATATCCAGTATCTTCACGCCGGTCAGCGGTCCGTTGCTGGTGTCTATCTTGCTCTGCGCCATATGGGCTTCTCCCTGTTTGCTATGGTTTCTATGGTCATTCTATGTTGCAGCGGAATATGCCCGTGTTGGCGGATTTTCGCAAGACCTTGAGGCGGTGAATTGGGGGGCCGTCAGCGGAAAGCCTTGCTCGTCACGACCCCACCCCACCCCCTCCCCATCAAGGTGAGGGGCTTTCTCTCCGCGTTTCATAGCTCTCTTCCCCGCCCCCTTGTGGGGAGGGGATAGGGGTGGGGGTAAGGAAAGAAGAGTGGCGGGAGAAAAGCAGATTCAATAAATCCCGTTCCCGCGCTATCATCCCCCATGACCTGCGCCTGCGAATCCATCCATAAATTCCCCTGCCAGTTTCCGGGGGAGACGGAATTTTTTAAGTTCGATGGAAAGCAATGGTGCCGCTTTCATCTGCCGTTACAGGATGAGAACGGCAATAAAAGTGACAAGGGGCGTGAAGATGAAGGATGGAAAACAACCTATTTAGGATTGTTATCACTTGGAAATACTAACGGGCCGATTGGAGGCATAAAAAAAGGCAAAGAACTGGAAGCCTTCAGAACCGAAGTTCATGCCCGCCTTCAGGTGAAGAAGCCAACCTCACCAAATCCATTATTAGCTTCTGATAATCGCGCTGATATGCGTGGTGTTGTATTTCCCCCGGGATTCGCTTTTGGCAATATAGGAATTGAACACGCGCTTTATGTCAATTTTGAACGCGCAACATTTGGGGATCGTGCGAACTTTTGCAGTGCGGAAATCGATGACGAGGCCAACTTCACCGACGTTACATTCGATGGCAGTGCCAGCTTCGACGGTGCAACATTAGGCAAAGGGGCCAACTTCACTAGATCGACATTTGGTGGCAGGGCTAGCTTTGGCAGTATGACATTTGGTGATGAGGCCAACTTCCACCGTGCGACATTTTGCAATAAAGCCAATTTCAAAGCAGCGACATTCGGCAATGTGACTCGCTTTGAGCGCGCAACATTTGAAGGCTATGCCGATTTTTCGGATGCATCGCTTGGGGTTGGCGCAGATTTCACTCGGGCAATATTCAAGGACGTTGCAGACTTCTCAGATACAGCACCTAATCCTAATACTGCACACCGCGACTTATCATTACGATTTATAAGTTTCCGCAAAGC
>JAUSQH010000274.1 GCA_030652895.1 Alphaproteobacteria bacterium | reverse complement strand
AAGCAGTGCTGTCCGCGCGGTTTGCATGCGGGCGATCATTGCTGCGCGGCTCTCACCTCGGGGGAAATTATACGTTTCCGGCAGCAGGCTACCCTCGGGCGGCGCCGCAGGCAGGTTCCCGCTTAACGGTTCGGTGGCGGCGATAAGCGCCAGAATTTCGGAAGTGGTCAGGCCTTCGGCAATTGTAATGCGGTGTTGTAAAACAGCGCCGAGAGTAATTTGTCTCAGGATCATGCGCATGCTTGCCGCAGGTGGAAACGCATACTCGCCGGCTTTCAGGCGGCGTGCGTCGTCGGTCGCCATCGCGAAGGCGCGAAACAGCATGGGTCGCTTTATGACGCCAGCGTTTCGTAACCTTTCGGCAATTCCTGCAAGCGACGTGCCTTTGGGCAACTCGGCAATAATTTCAGTATTGTGTGGTCCGGGTGCATCCAGCCATGTCTGCGTCCAGTGCCATGCGCTAGCGCCCACTACGGTGATCGCCATGACACTCCAGGCAAGAATTATGACCGTGCGCCGGACGGACGGCCGAAGAGTCATTCGTAAACCAGAACCGTTATAGCCGCGCCCGACTTATTAGAAGGGAGGCGTTGGTGCCACCGAAACCAAAGCTGTTCGACAGCACGGTGTCGATCTTGCGTTCGACCGGCGCATTTGCCGCAAGATTGATCCGCGTCTCAACCGAGGGGTTATCCAGGTTGATTGTCGGCGGGGCAACGCCATCACGAATAGCGAGAATGGAATAGATCGCCTCTACCGCACCGGCGGCTCCGAGCAAATGTCCGATGGAAGATTTTGTCGATGACATCACCAGATCAGCGGCGGAGTTTCCAAACAGGCGGGTAACGGCGCCAAGTTCGATTTCATCCCCCAGCGGCGTCGACGTGCCATGCGCGTTCACATATTGAATATCTGACGGCGTTATCCCCGCCTTTTTCAGAGCCATCTGCATGGCGCGAAAGCCGCCATCGCCGGTTTCTTCCGGCGCAGTGATGTGGTAGGCGTCACCGCTCAACCCGTATCCGATGATTTCCGCATAAATCTTTGCGCCGCGTTTCTTGGCGTATTCCATTTCTTCCAGCACCACAATGCCGGCGCCTTCGCCCATGACAAAACCATCGCGGTCCCTGTCATAGGGGCGCGACGCGCGGGAAGGCTCATCATTGAAGTTTGTGCTCAACGCCTTGCAGGCGGCAAATCCCGCAACCCCGATGGGACAGACAGTTGCTTCTGCGCCGCCGGCGACCATCACGTCGGCGTCGCCGTGCTCGATCATGCGGGCGGACAGGCC
>JAUSQH010000261.1 GCA_030652895.1 Alphaproteobacteria bacterium | reverse complement strand
CAGCCAGGCCAGCGGCGTGCCCGACTCGCTGGGCTGGTGAAGCTGCTGGTTGGCGATCAGGCTGCGCCAGTACACCGTCGCGTCGCCTGGTGGCGGTGCGGCCTTGCCGTCACGCACGGCGAGGATGGCGTAGTAATTGGTCAGGTAGCGGGTTGCCGAGGTCGTCGTGTAGCTTTGCACCAGGCGGCCGAGCAAATCGTTCTCTTCGGCCAGGTCGACGACGATGGCTGTCGTGCGCCGGGCTTTCTCGCGCGCCTCATCGGCCGCGTTTTCGGCCCGTGCAATCGCCAGCATGCACAGCAAATGCGCTGCCAGCGCGAGCACGATGGCGCTGAAGAACGAGTGCGACAGGGTCCGGAGTTTCATGGCGGTGGCGATACAGCAAGGTACTGGGCACAGGCGATGCACCGGGCATTGCCCAGCCCGAAGGCGATGATCTTGGAGTTGTCGGCAGCCAAGCGCCGAAATAGAGCGTCAGTTCTGGGCTAGTTCCAGAAAAAGTGAGCGCAAAGGCACAGCGGCGCGGCATTTCGCGCCCGATCTGGCACGCCAGGGGGCCGGTGCCGGCCCGCGCTGCGCGGGATCAGCGGCTCAGCAACTGGTTGCGTGCGGCGCGGTCGGCGAACCAGGTCTGCAAGCCGCTGTCGCCAAAGCCTGCGGCCAGGCGGTCGGCGCAGGCGTGGTGTTTGGCGGCTTCGTCGCGGCGCCCCAGGCGCTGCAACGCGAAGGCCGCTTCCAGGCTGAGGAAGGCACGGTCGACGGTTTGTTCGTCGGCGCTGTCGTGGGCGTCGATCAGCGCCAGGCCAGCCTCGGCATGGGCGAGCGCCTCGGTGGCATGGCCGAGCGCCGAAGCCACCAGCGCGCGCAGGTACAGCGCGCGTTCGTCATGGACCCAGGTGCCGATGCGCTGCCACAGCTGCTGGCTGCAGACCGCGGCCAAAGTCATCGCCTGGCACAGCCGCGCATCGGCCAGGTCGGCCAGTGGCCGCTCGACCAGCGCGCTGCCCAGGTTGT
>JAUSQH010000254.1 GCA_030652895.1 Alphaproteobacteria bacterium | reverse complement strand
GTCGCGCACCAGGCTGGCGACATTGGTGCCTATCTGGCGCGCCACATCATCGATGGGGACGATGCGAAGCAATTGCAATTGCGTGTTGGATTTCACCGCATAATGAAATTTCGAGATATGGGTTTTCGGAAGATGCGGCGGCGAGGGCAAGGCCTCATTGATTTCCGCGATGACGATTTTCGCGCGGTCAATGACGGCCGGCACGAAATCGATGCCATAACCAGGACTGCACATGCCGTCACTGTCCGGCGGCCCGTATTGCACCAGCGCCACATCGATCTGCAACGGGCCGCTGACAAAAAAGTGCCGCTGATGATATTGCATCGGAATGAAATCAATCTTGCCTGTGGCGAAGGAATCCTTCATCCGGTCCGACATGAAATTGGTGATCAGGCGCGCTTGCGGGTGAAAGGTCGCATAGTCAATACGGCTCAACCCCGGCACCGGGTTGGTAATATAGGTAACGCCCCGGCTCGCCTCCGGCGCATCCTTCAACGCTGCAAGCAGGGCCAGCGGCTCCATCACACTGCCACCGACAAATACATGCATGCCCGGGTTAAGCAACCCGGGCACTTGCGCCGCCTCAATCCACTGGGTCATTTGTCCCTCCCCGTCCGCTTATTATGAACTGCGCCTAGCGTACTGATTATATCAGAACGGAAAATCGTCCAGTGTGACCAGTCTATATTCCATCACCACGAACAGTCCCGTCCATATTATAAGAGCGATGACTGTGGTAATCCCCACTTTCAGCAGCATGCGGGGGCGCACAGGGGCGCCGGGATCGGTTCCCTTGACGATCTCCTGTCCGGTCTCGTGCGGATTACGGATCCCCCAGGGCAGCACCAGAAACAAACTCACCATCCAGATGCACGCGAATGCAACACTGCCGCCAATGGGTCCCATGTTCGCGCCTATACCTGTTCGAGTTCGATCAGGGTGCCGCTGAAATCTTTGGGATGCATGAACACCACGGGCTTGCCATGCGCGCCAATGCGGGGCTCGCCGGTGCCGGTGATGGTTGCGCCCATTTTTTTCATTTGCGCGCAGGCGGCGTTAATGTCCTCAACCTCATAACAGACATGGTGCATGCCGCCTTTGGGGTTCTTGGCAAGGAACGCAGCAATGGGCGAATTGTCCCCCAGCGGCTCAATCAGCTCGATTTTAGTGTTGGGCAGTTCAACAAAGACCGTCCACACCCCATGATCGGGTTGCGCCACCTTGGCGGTAATTTTCGCGCCAAGCGTGTCCCTGTAAATTTTCCCGGCGGCTTCGGCGTCCGGCACCGCGATCGCCACGTGATTCAATTTGCCTATCATATTCTGCCTCCACCTTTATCTTACAGCCGTACGACCTCAACCTGGGTCACCGGCTTTTTCCCAATGGCGTCACGTACCGCGCGGCGTGCGGCGCGCAATGCCGCCTCTTTTACCTGATCATCATCGCGGGCCTGTTTACCGCGCAGCTTTGAAACCGCCTGTTCGACCGCGTCTGCAACATCCTTGCGCAGATTGATCAATTGACCGTCCTCGGTCGGCAAGCCAAAGGCGGTTACCCGGGGCTCCGCCGCCAGCCGGCCATCGGGGTCCACCACCAGCATAACCCCAAGATGGCCCGCACTGGAAAGTTTCAGACGCTCGTTTACCTGACCATCGTCCACCGGTGTCAGCACATCCCCGTCAAGATACAGACGGCCCGAATAGACTTCCTCGACGATGCAGGCCCTGCCGGGCGCCAGGCGCACCATGGAACCGTTGGGCGCGAGAACTGTTTGCGGTATTTGAATTTCCTGCGCCAGCTTTACATGTTCCATCATGTGCCGGATTTCGCCATGCACCGGCACCGAAATTTCGGGACGCACCCAGCGGTACATATCCGCAAGTTCATCGCGGCAAGGATGCCCGGACACATGCACGAAATGGTCTTTTTCAGTGATCATGGAGACGCCGCGTTCGGCCAGTCTATTCTGTAGACGGAATATTGAACGCTCATTACCCGGAATAATCCGCGAGGAAAAAATTACCGTATCGCCAGCGCCAAGGGAAATGCGCGGATGATCGCCATAGGCAATTCGCGACAGGGCGGCGCGCGCTTCGCCCTGGCTTCCGGTACAGATATACAGCACCTTGTCGGGGGGCAGACTGGCGGCTTCTTCCTCACGCAACACAGGCGGAAAATCCTGCAAATAACCAGCATCACGCGCCGCCCCGACAACCTTGTGCATGGAACGGCCAACCAGCGCAATCTGGCGTCCATGCGCGGCCGCCGCTTTGGCGATGGTGTCAACCCGCGCCACATTGGAGGCAAAGGCCGTCACCGCCACCCGCCCCGTAAGACCGCTGAGCAACGTGGAAAGAGAAGATTTTACAGCCGCCTCTGAACCCGCCCGGCCCGGCGAAAATACATTGGTGCTGTCGCACACCATGGCCAGCACACCCTCATCGCCGAAGCCAGTCAGCCCGGCAATATCGGTCGGTTCCCCCAGCAGGGGATCGGGATCAATTTTCCAGTCGCCTGTGTGCAGAATGTTACCCAGCGGCGTACGGATCGCCAGCGCATTGGGTTCGGGGATCGAATGCGTCAGCGTGACATAAGTAATGTCAAACGGGCCGATTTGCAGACGCCCTTCGAGCGGCACGATCGTTACCTTCGCATCACGCACAATCCCGGCTTCTTCCAGCTTGGAGCGCAACATATTGGCGGTAAATTTCGTCGCGTAAATCGGACAGAGCAAATCGGGCCACAAATGTCCAACCGCGCCAATATGATCTTCATGCGCATGGGTCAGCACGATACCAAGCAAATCCTCGCGCCGCTCGACGATGAAATCCGGGTCGGCCATGATCAGATCAATGCCCGGCACCGTATCGTCACCAAAGGTGACGCCCAGATCGACGATAATCCACTTCTGTTTGCCTTTGGGTCCAAAGCCATAAAGATTGAGGTTCATCCCAATCTCGCCAGCACCTCCCAGCGATAGGAAATATAGTCCGTCGCTCAAACGCCCACCCTCGCGGGACGGTTGCGGTAATAAATTTCGGCCAGCCCCCTGATGGTGAGGTCTGCGTCAAAATGTTCAATGACGGGCGTACCGTGGCGCAGCAAATGTCCTAGTCCGCCCGTGGAAACCACTGTCATCGGCGCACCAAATTCTTCCTTGATGCGGCTTACCAGACCTTCGATCAAACCAATATATCCCCAATAAATGCCAGACAGCATGGCGGTTTCTGTATCTTTACCTATCACCGCGTCCGGGCGGCGCACCGCTATATGCGGCAATTTCGCCGCTGCGTCGTGCAGCGCCTGCAGCGACAGATTTACTCCCGGCGTAATAATACCACCCTCAAAATCGCCCTTCTCGGAAACAATATCGAACGTGGTGGCCGTGCC
>JAUSQH010000239.1 GCA_030652895.1 Alphaproteobacteria bacterium | reverse complement strand
CAGCCATGGCTGTTGATGTCACGCAGCTGGGCTTCGCTGACGGTCAGCTCCAGCACAGCCGGCGGCAGCAAGGCTTCCAGGCCGAGCAAGGTGGTGCCGACGCTGATGCGCTCGGCCAGCGTGGCGTAAGTGGCGGGGCTGGCGATGGCGATCGTCTTGCTGGCGCCGTGGCAGGCGCGGCAGAAAGCGTCCAGCGCCGGCCAGTCGGCTGCGCCGACCGTGCGCAACTCCGCGAGCCGCAGGTCGGTGGCGCCGGCCAGCGTGGCCGGCACCCGGGTCGCGCGCAGCAGCAGGGCCCAGAGGTCGTCGCGCTCGGCGACGCTGAGCTTGGCGACGAACCAGTCGGCCTGTCCACGCGTATAGGCTTCGAAAGCGCCGAGCGTCAGGCCCCGGTTCGCCGGCGTGGCGTCGCCCAGGAGTTCGAGCGCGGTCTTGCGCGCGACCGGCGTCGGCGCCACCGGATGGCGCTGCACGCGCGTGGCCTGGCCGCCGGTTTGTGCGACATGGGCCAGTTCATGGGCGAGCAACTGGCGGCCCGGCGCGCTGTCCGGGTCATAGCGGCCGGGCGCGAAAGCGATGTCGTGGCCGAGCGCGAAGGCCGACGCGCCCAATTGCTGGGCCGCCGCGCCGGCGTTGGCGCCGCGGTGCAGGCGCACCCGTGCCACCTCAGGTCCAAGCGCGGCCTGAAGCGATCTTGCAGCGCGCCGGACAGCGCCGTGCCACCGGTGGGGGCGGGCTCGACCGGGGCGGCGGTCGATGCGCCGACTGCGGGGGCCGCAGCGGCCGGCTCAGGTGGCGTCGCGTCTTCGTTCTGCACGGGCGTGGTTTGGGCGCCAGTCGGCACATCGGCTGTCGGCGGTGGATGGCTCCGCTCGTCGCGCAAAGCCGCATCGGCCGAACGATCGGCGTCGCGCTCGCGGGCCTCGCCTGGCTGGCTGATCTGATCGCTGCCGACCGCCTGAGCCCAGGCCGCCCAGCCGCCGGGGCGCGGCGGCGCGGGCGTCGGCACCTTCGCCGGCGCAGGCGCCGGGTGTTGGGTGGGCGGGGTGGTGGTCTTCACCGCGAATCAGGGGTTCAGTCGTCGCCCTCGGTCCAGCCTTGCGCCTTCAACTGCTCGCAGGCGCGGGCCAGCGCCATGCCTTCGGCGCTCGCGGGCTCGCTCCAGGGCGACCAGTGCACGGCGATGGTCAGCCGCAGTGCGCCGGCGTCGTTGCTCAGCGCCAGCGCGATCGGCGGCTGGTCTGGATAGGCGTCGACCGGGCCAGACGCCCAGGCGCCTTGGGCGTCGTGCTCGACCGCGGCCAATGCGACTTCGGTGCCGGCGCGCAGCAATGGCAGCGACTCGGCGTCGGCGCTCGCGAGCCGCGCCAGGCTGGCATCGACGCGCAGACTGTCCCAGCCGACGCTGGTACCGGTGGCGCATCCGGCACCGGTCAGCACGTCGACGACCCAATCGCGCAGCGTGGCGGCGTCCAGCGTTGGCGCCTGGCTGCAGGCAGCGCCGGCGAACAAGGCTGCGCCGTGCACGCCGGCGGGCAGCGCCGACCTGCGCAGATGGTGGAAAGCGAGCGCCGGCCGGGTGCCACCGATGGCGTAGCCGGTCTGCGGGTCGATGCATTGCAGGCTGAGGTTGGCCGCCAGCGGCTGCACAACGCCGGCCAGTGCCTGCAGCGCGGCGAGC
>JAUSQH010000077.1 GCA_030652895.1 Alphaproteobacteria bacterium | reverse complement strand
CCGCATCATGCGCAGCCTTCGTGATCGACGGCACGATATGCTTTTCCAATGTGTTAAAACCCGTCAGCCAGGTAATTGTCCCGTCGGCCTGGGCACCCGCAAGATTGAGCATCACCGGGCCAAGGGCAGCCAGCAGCACGGAAACCGGCTTGGGCGCGTCTTCAGTGCTGACACCGACATTGACCTTATACCGCTCACCCGCAAAGCTGACCCGTTCACCCTTCAGCAAGGGCACCAGCACCGCCAGATATTCCCGCATGTGTTTGGCAGGTTTCTCGTAGGACAGGCCCAGCATGTCTTCGATCATCACCTTGTGCGACAGGCCGATCCCCAACGTAAAGCGCCCGCCGGTCGCGGTAGCAGCCGTCAGCGCCTGCTGGGCGAGGGCGACCGGATGGCGCGGATAGGTTGGCACCACCGACGTGCCCAGTTCGATCGTCTTTGTTTCACGCCCGGCGATGGACAGGGCGTTGATCGCGTCATGGCCGAAAGCCTGGACCATCCACATTGTTGGAAAACCCTTGGCCTCCAGTTCTTTTGCCCGCGCGATGACGCTTTCCAGATTGTTGGCGGCCGCGGCCCCGCTTGTGACTCCGATCTTCATTCTGTTTCCCCCTGTCAAAAACTTTACGTCGCAGCCGGACACGCACGAGACATGGCGGCAAGCGTAACCGTTTGATTTATGAGGAATTCGCGCACACCAGCTATGAACCTGTCAAGCTGATCGTGGCGGAATGAATGACGCTGGCCAAGCCCCGGTGGCCCGGGTCGCCTAACGCATAAAAAATGGCCAGCGCATTGATTAAGATGCGCTGGCCATTCGGTGCAGGTCTACGATAGCTGTGTTGTTGCCTTATTTCGGCGCAGCTTCAAAAACATAAGGCTCCAGAGTGGCCTGGGCTTCGGTACGGTATTTACGCCATTGGCCGCCACCATAGTAAGCGAGGCTGCCGGGCTCTGCACCGCCTTCACCATTGTAATAGGAAATGCAGTCCCGTAAGGGCTGGGTTCGGATATCGGCTTCGCGGCAATGCTCCGCGTAGGCGATCTCCGGCTCTTTCTTGACGTCGACGATACCGGCGCCGCGCTCGCGCATCGTATTCAGCATCCAGACGACATAGTCGGCATGGACCTCGATCGCGCTGGTGAAATTGAAGCTGCCGCCGCCACCCTGCGGCCCCGACATGATCATCAGATTGGGAAAGCCCTGACTATGCAGGCCAAGGAAGGTCTTGACACCTTCTGACTGCCACTTCTCGCGCAGGGTTTTCCCGTTGCGGCCGGTGATCATATTGAATGACGCCGTGGCCATCCATTGAAATCCGGTCGCATAGATCAAAACGTCCACAGGATATTCCTTGCCGTCATGAACCACGCCCGTGGCGTTGATTTTACTGACACCAAGCGGCGCCGTATCGACAAGCGTGACATGCGGCAGGTTGAAGGTGGGCAGGAACTCATCGTGGAACGTCGGCCGTTTGCAGCCATAGGGATAGTAAGGCTTGAGCGCTGCTGCGGTTTTCGGATCCTTGACGATAGCGTCAACCCGGGCGCGAATCTGCTCCATGATCCGGAAGTTGGTGTCAAGCTGCTTCTGGATCAGCTCTTCCTGCGATAGCTTTGTCGCGTGCACCTTGCGCTCTTTGAACGTGGAGACTTTTCCCGAGAGGAAGTCGTCATTGGCCTTGATGGCGGTGCGGCCTTCTGAGATCTGATCGAATCGCTGACGCCTGGCCTTCGCCCAATTCGGCTCTTTCGCCCATGTTTCGATCTCTTCCGGTGTCGTCGCACGCTGGTCACGCACGTCGATCGAGGAAGGCGTCCGCTGGAAAATGTAAAGCTCTTTCACGACTTTGGCGATTTCCGGGATGACCTGCACCGCCGTGGCGCCCGTCCCGATAATGCCGACGCGCTTGCCTTTTAGATCAATATTGTAGTCCCATCGGGATGTATGGAAAGATTCGCCTTTGAAAGTCTCCATGCCTTCAATCCGGGCCAGCTTCGGCGTGGTCAGAATGCCGTTCGCCAGCACGACGTAACGTGCGCGTATTTTATCGCCGCGGTCCGTGCCGACTGTCCATCGGCCGGCGGCCTCATCCCAATCCGTGTGCTCGACGGTTGTATGAAACAGGCAGTGATCATAGAAGCGGGTCTTTTGCGCCACGACCTGGCAATATTCGAAGATCTCGAAGCCCGAGGCGAATTTCATCGTCGGGACATATCCCATCTCTTCGAGCAGCGGCAGATAGCTGTATGCCTCCACGTCGCAGGCAATGCCGGGATACCGATTCCAGTACCAGGTGCCGCCCACGTCACCACCCTTTTCACAGAATCTCACATCGTTAAAGCCAGCCTCTTTAAGCTTGTACCAGAGCAGCAGGCCGGCGAATCCGGCGCCGATCACGAGAATTTCGCACTCATCACTCAGGGCATCGCGCTCGATGCGGGCACCCGAATGGACATCTTCCAGATATTTGGCGAACTCGCCTTCCATGGCCATGTAATCGGCTGCACCCTGCCGTTTTTCCTTGAACTCGCGGTATTTTGCCTGTTCCTCGGCATTGAACACGGCACCGGGAGGCGCCTCCGGAAGCGTTTTTAACGCTACATCGTCAGTTGTCCCATAGCCGGTACCGGTGATCTTCTCATTTGCCTTCGCGGCGCGGGTGTCAAAGATCTTTAGGCCCGTGGTCTCATCTACTCGAATAGGCTGTGTCATTTTGTTAACTCTTTCTGCTGCCTGATTGAATGCGTTCAGGCCGACACTTCCCCGTGACGCGAGGTGTCTGGCCATTGTGGAGGCAAGATAGCCTCCGGTTTTGGCATATTGCAACAATTATCCCGCCCGAAGGACAGATATAGCAGTATGCGCCTGGCGTGAGGCGCGCTCGTTTCCGGCGCCGCCTTTCATTCACATGGGCAAAATGCGGCTGGGCGCGCTTGTGCCGGGCGGCGCCTTACCGGACAAGCATATGGCCTAAAAGGCCCAGCACGAACCCGCCCACTGCACCAAGAGATGGCGCCCATCGCCGCTCCAGATGTGTTTGTGGCGCGATATCCTGAAATACCAAATAGAGAATACCGCCTGCGGCAAAAAGCATGAAGAAGCTGACAAGCATCGGTCTTTCCACCAGATAATGATGCCCAAGCACCGCCGCCAACGGTCCGAGAAGCGCAAGCAACATAAATAATTGCAGGACAGCGCGCGGGGCACGCCTCCCTTTGGCCGTAAGCTCCCGATAGGCATTGAAACCTTCAGGCAGGTTTTGCAGACCAATTAACAGGGCAAGCAGAGTCGCCGCCTCGTCTCCCGTGGCAAACAATGCGCCCAGAGCCAATGCCTCCGGAACGAAGTCTGAAACCATGGCGAGCAGTTGCGCAGCCTGCCCTCCATGTTGCGCTATCATACAGTCCAGCCAAAAGAACACGAGCCCGCCAACTGTGATCGCGGTCGCTGACCATCCCGCAGACAGGTTGGAAATCCCCTCTGGCACCAAAACGAATGAAACAGCCGCAACGAGGATGCCGCCACCAAAGGCTATCACACTATGACGAAATTCCTGCTCCAGCCATCTTGGACGAATATGCTCAACACGTGCGAGGAGTGCGCCAAGGGGGATCATCGCGCCGGCCAGAGTCGCATAAATTATCGAAGTCGTAAGCTGATTCATATGATCCAAAATAGAGCATGTGCGATTCACGGACACAAGATTGCGTTGAAAGACCGCAACTTTCCTGCGGGCACGTCATCGTTTCGCAGGAGTTCCGCTCTTTGATACATATCGCCGGTAACGCTTGACGCCAGAAGCCACCTGAGACGCCACAGGCTTCAGATTCGCTAGCTCGCGCAAGCTAATATGCGTGGCAAGGCCGATAAGGTCGATCCGGACAACAAATGCCGGATGGACCTCAACTTGATTTTGCGGCGATGGAAAAGATTTTGCTCCCTTTTACCTCATGCAATCGCGATGCTTCTTTACCCTTTCCATCGCATTTCCCTGACGCCCGCTGTGCGGTTTTTCCGTTGGAAACAGTGCGATGGCGGCTTGACAATTATATTGATACGTATTACTTACCATCAGCTATACATATAGTTATAAATTATACCAAATGACGAACAATACCGATCCAAAGCAAAGTCTGGGCTTTCTGCTGCATGACATTTCCCGGCTGATGCGCCGTGACTTCAACCGCCGTGTCGAAGGGTTTGAACTGACGCAGGTGCAATGGCGAACGCTTGCCCATCTGGCGTGGCATGAAGGCGTCCGACAGGTAGCACTAGCGGAAATACTGGAAATTCAACCTATTACTTTGGCCCGTCTTATCGACCGGCTTCAGGCTTTGGAACTGGTGGAACGGCGTCCGGACCCGGATGACCGGCGCGCCATACAGCTTTACCTGACCGGCAAGGCACAACCGGTTCTGGATGCATTATGGGATCAGTCGGCACAAACACGCGAGGCCGCACTTGAGGGGTTCTCGGAAAGCCAATGCGAACAACTGATCCATATGCTCATCCGCGTCAAAGCCAATCTGGGCGATGCGGTCACGATAACCGATGCGCAATCATTAGAACCAACCCCGTCGAACGCGAATTTTGCAACAGAGTGATGTGAAACATATGCCCCCTGATGGCACACCCATATCTGCCCCGGAGACGTCACGCGGCCTTTCCAGGGTGCGAAGACTGGCTTTTGACCATCCGCGGCTGCGGGCGGCAATGCTGTTGGGCTTGCCTGCCGTCGTAGTTATCGTGGCTGCCTTTTTCTATTTCACCGGCGGGCGGTATGTGGAAACCAATAACGCCTATATGAAAGCCAGCCGCGTCGCAATCAGCCCGGAGATTTCCGGTCCTATCGTCACCATCGCTGTATCGGAAAACCAGCCCGTAGAAAAAGGGGCGCTGCTGTTCCAGATTGATGACACGCCTTACCGTATCGCACTTACCCAGGCTCAGGCACGGCTGGAATCAGTACGCGCGGATGTCGAAGCCCTGAAATCCAGTTACCGGGAAACACAACAGCAACTGGAGATGGCGCGGACAGATGCGAATTTCGCGGAGTCGGAATTCTCGCGAAAATCCGCTCTTGCCAAACGCAACGTCGTTTCGGATGCCGAGCTTGACAGCACCCGCCATGACCGGAATATGGCGCTCGATCGTGTCACCATCGCGTTGCGCGCGCTGGAGCGGCTGCAAGCCCAGCTGGGCGGCGATCCTGATATACCGGCGGAGCGGCACCCCCTTTATCTGGAAGCTGCGACCAATGGAGAAAAGGCCGCACTTGATCTTGCCCACACGGCGATACGGGCTCCGTTTGCCGGCGTTGCGGCCAATACGCCTAATCCGGGCTATTATGCGCGCGCAGGCGTCGCGGCCATGAGTCTCGTCTCCAATCACGATCTGTGGGTGGAGGCCAACTTCAAGGAAACCGATCTGACATACGTCCTGCCGGGACAGCCCGTCGCCCTGCATGTTGACACCTATCCCGATTATAAATGGCGTGGGCGGGTCAAAAGCATTGCGCCAGCATCAGGAGCCGAATTTTCGATTATCCCGGCACAAAACGCCACCGGCAACTGGGTGAAGGTCGTGCAACGCATTCCGGTACGCATCACCGTGCTTCCCGAAGAGGGCGCGCCAACATTACGCGCAGGGATGAGCGTTGAGGTGGAAATCGACACGGGCACGCAACACGCATCGCCCTCCGCCGACAGCGCACCAATGGCGGTTCAAAGTAGCGTTGTCGATCGTGAGGCCGCACATCCATGAGCGAGGCGACGATATCAGTCACGCCTTTACGGCGTGCGCTGATTACCGGGTCGGTCATGCTGGCGACGATCATACAGACGCTGGACCAGACCATCGCCAACGTTGCATTGCCTAACATTCAGGGAAGCATGTCCGCGACCCAGGATCAGGTTGCATGGGTGCTGACGTCCTATATCGTTGCGTCGGCTGTGGCCACGCCGCTCACGGGTTTTCTGGCGAGCCGCTTCGGGCGCAAGACTCTTTTCCTGCTATCGGTAGGGGGCTTTACCGCCGTTTCCATTTTATGCGGCATGGCCACCAACCTTACCGAACTGGTGATTTTCAGACTGCTGCAGGGGGCTTTCGGCGCCGCGCTGGTGCCGCTTTCCCAGTCTCTGTTGCTGGACACCTATCCGCTCGAAAAACATGGTTCCGCCATGGCGCTGTGGGGCATGGGCGTGATGGTGGGGCCGATTCTGGGGCCAACGCTGGGGGGCTATCTGACTGAAATGTATAACTGGCGCTGGGTGTTCTACATCAACCTGCCGATCGGCGCTCTGGCATTTTTGGGAATAATGGCGACCGTGCCGGAAACCCGCAAGCAGGCGGATCTGCGATTTGACATGTTTGGTTTTGCACTGCTCACTATAGGGGTCGGCGCACTGCAATTGATGCTGGATCGCGGCAATTCCGAAGACTGGCTATCCTCGACAGAAATAGTGGTTGAAGGGATGATAGCCGGACTGGCGCTGTATATGTTCCTGATGCACATGTTCACCGCTACGAACCCTTTCCTGCGGCCCGCGCTGTTCAGGAACCGCAATCTGGTTATTGGCCTGATCTTCACTTTTCTTATGGGCATAATTCAATTGGCGGCCATGGTGCTGTTACCGCCATTCCTGCAACATTTGATGGGTTATCCCGTACTCACAGTGGGCTATGTCATTGCCCCTCGCGGCATTGGCATGATGGTGTCGATGATGCTGGTCGGGCGGCTGGTCGGGAAAATTGATGCGCGGCTGCTCATTCTGTTCGGGTTGGGTTTGACAGTTTTCTCGATGTGGCAGATTTCGCAATTCACGCTTCAGGTGGATATGTACACGATATTGCAAACCGGAGTGTTACAGGGGTTTGGGCTTGGCTTCGTTTTTGTGCCGCTGAACACCCTGACATTCTCGAGGATCCTGCCGGAACACAGGACCGAAGGAACCGCTATATTCAGCCTGATCCGCAATCTGGGCAGCAGCATAGGCATTTCGATCATGGTGACGCTTCTGGCGCGCTACACTCAGGCCAATCACGCCATTCTGGCGGCGACGGTCACGCCGTTCCGCACGGTTTTGCAGAGTCCGTGGCTGCCGGACGCCTGGGATATTGGAACCGTGGCCGGCGTGACCGCCCTCAACGCCGAACTGACGCGGCAGGCTGCGGCCATGGCCTATTCCACTGATTTCATGATAATGATGGTAGTGAGTTTGGCCCCGATACCGCTTTTAGCGTTGCTGCGCCCGCCGCCGCCGCCTGCGGCCTCGATAAAGACGGCTTAAGCGCACACAATCTATGTTATTCGGACTATGTTATTCGGAAAAAGTACCGTCAGCTGATAAAAGATCGGCTACCACGAAACATTGCCTGATCAGTTTCCAATGATATTGAGAATGCGGAAGCGACGTCCGCAGTAAAACAGGTAACTTGCGTAGTCCGGCGGCAATTTTTCCGGGCCACGCGTCTTTTGAAAACCTCCCGCCCTCCGGCGAAGCGACGGCTACTACTTGCGGCCGGGGGGACGCAACAGACCTAACACGACGCCTACAGCCAGTGACGTCAGTACGGTAGTAACCGGATCACGCTGTATATGCGATAACAGGTTTTGTTCCACGACCTTCACGGCTTCTTCCGCCTCGCGGGTGAAGCCGTGCGCCGAGTCCGGCGACCCCTGAAAGTAAGCGCTACCGCGGCGGAAGCGCCCGGCGAAAAAAACTGCTCCGCCAATTATCGCCAGTCCGCCAGACACCCATAATGCAGCCTGATAGGGCTCAATGTCCTGCGCCAACCACAAAAAGCAAGCAATGGCTGCAAATACGGCTGCGACAAACAAGAGCAGGGAGCCACAAAGCATGAACTCCGCATCCACCAACCGCCGCTTCAGCCCGAGGGAGAACCGGGACACGGCTCGATCAAATATTCGCAAAAAGTTCATGACATCCATTTCTTCGTATGCACAAAGGGTCAGCGGCCGCGCATAAGCTGGGCGAGCATCAAACCGGCGCCCAGTGCGAGCAGAATACTTTGCAGTGGTTTTTCGCGTACGCTCTCTTCCACCGCCTCTGACGACTGCTTTCCTTTGGCGCCAATCCTGCCGGCAATATGAGATACTTCCTCACGCAGGTCGCCGACCTTGTTAGCGGCGCGCGCCTTCATATCCTGAGCAAATGATTCACTCATTGCCGACATGTCCTTTGTCAATTTGTCGATGGAGCTCCGCAGCGCATCAATGTCCTTTTTAAGGGTCTCGGTTTCGGTTGCCATTAGAAAATCCTCATTGGGTTAATTAGCACACGGCGGCGACAGCCCGCCCGACTTCCGCCACCCGTTATAATCTAACGCGACACGCACGATTTAGTTCCAGTGGATGAGCGGCAAATACCAAACCGCGCAAAGGAACCATATGCAGTTCAAATACATTATACACCGGCCCGCGGGAATTTAGCCGTGCAGGCGGCACCGCAACGCGTTTAATGTAAGAAGGAGAAATTAGGATGCGAAATTTATCAAAAATTTTGGCGGTGTTCGCCATAAGCATGCCACTGGCGACTGTGTCGGCCTGCTCTTCAAGCCCCACGCAGGAGAGTACCGGGGAATATGTGGACAGCAGCGTTATCACAACAAAGGTCCGCGCAAAGATTACCGGTGACGATTCGGTAAGTATTTTTGACATAGACGTGACGACCTATAAGGACATCGTGCAGTTAAGTGGTTTTGTGAATACGGCTGCGGAAAAAACCCGTGCCGGCCAATTGGCGGCTTCAGTGGACGGCGTTCGCGAAGTAAAAAATAACATCGTCATAAAACCATAGACAAAGCGGCCGGTTAAGCGGTCGCTTTTGAGTAGAGCGTTACGCGCCGTCTATTACGTTGTTTTTTAAGATCGCATGTTCCCACTCAAATGAAAGCCGGAAAATAACGGCAATATTTCCCCTGAAAGTTGGATGTGGGGCATGCAGATCTCATTACGCGTGGACATAATTACCTGGCGCACCAGATCTGATGCGCTTTTTTTGACTGCCGGATTACTCGCAGAAAAGCGAGTTTTTGGGAACCTTCGCCTTCAGGGAGCGTTCCACGTGCATTGGAAAACTCCTTGGGACTGACCCGCGAAAAAACTTCCGCGGCGCCCGGAGTCTAACAACAGAGAGGAAATAGACTATGTCCGTTACAAAAACTGCAGGCTTTCGCAAATCTTACATATTGGGCGCCGTCAGTGCTGTCGCCCTGCTGGCCGCTGGTCCGGTGATGGCCGCAAATCAAGTAGGCGATGGCGCCGAGGTGCGTTCAAGTACACAGGTGCTGATCAAGGCAGAAGATCTTGTCGGTAAGGGTCTGGAAAACTATTCCGGCGAGGAAATTGGTGACATCGAATCGGTTATCCTCGATGAGAACGGTGAAGTCCGTGCAGTTGTGGTAAGCGTCGGCGGTTTTTTGGGAATAGGCGACCGCGAAGTTGCTCTCGACTGGAACGGGCTGAACATCCGCGAAAGCGGCGACGTTATTCGGTCAGACTTGAGCAAGAGCGATTTGGAAGCACTGCCTGAGTACGAATACAAGAGCGCTGATCAGCGCGGCGCCGCCTTCGTGGACAAGGTGTTTTTGGAGGCCGGAAACGATAGGACATATGAGCCAATTCCTGCCGGTCAGCTGAACGCCCAAAAGCTGATAGGGGCGGAAGTTGTAGGCGTAAAAGGCGAGAGCATCGGGGCGGTTGAAGATGTAATCGTCACAGACGGCAAAACCCAGCTTGTTCTATCTGTTGGCCAATTTCTCGGCATGGGCGGTCACGAGGTCGCGCTGGATATGGATAAAGTTGAACCTCGCCGCCAGCGTGGTGACACGGATGATCTGCGGGTGGTCGTTTCAATGACCAAGGAACAGATCAAGGGGTTGCCGAAGTACAGTTCTGAAAAAACGCAAAAGCCGTCATAGATATCACAAGCGGTGGCGGGGCGCTGGCCCCGCCATTTTTTTTGAACCCTACTTTGTAACGCCGCTGTTTCTCTCTTGCCCTTAGTAGCGCGGAACTATTTCTTCTGTCGCGCGTTGATAGACGAATGAGGCTGCGCGCACTCTGGCAAGAGTCCCGCGTCTACTAAATCAATGGGGAAAATTCTCTCAATGAGTGACAATCTTTCGCTTCACGAAAGCACCGACACCCTCACCCCGCAGACAATTGATCGCCATCGGGCGATCGCGTCGCTGATGGAAGAGCTTGAAGCCGTCGACTGGTATAATCAGCGTGTCGACGCAGCGGGAGACACCACGCTTCGCGACATCCTTGCTCACAACCGGGACGAGGAAATGGAACATGCCGTGATGATAATCGAGTGGCTGCGGCGAAATAATCCTACGTTTCACGGCTTTTTGCAGACCTATCTCTATACATCCGGATCTATTGTTGGGCGCGAAGCGACACAGGATGAAGAAATGGCCCCCGTTGGTGAGCCGACAAGTGGGTGCGAGCAGGGCCTGGGTATAGGCAGCCTGCGGGAGGGCGGCAGCCAATGAGTATGCTCAATCGTAATCTCGCGCCAATTTCTCCCGCCGCATGGAGTGAAATTGACGCCGAGGTCAGGGAGACTCTCAAAGTGTTGCTCGCGGGCAGAAAGTTTGTTGACTTCAATGGCCCGGCGGGATGGCAACTCAGCGCGGTTAGTAACGGGCACGTCCGCGAGGTAGATCATGAGTATGGCGAAAATCTGCAAATCCGAAAGCGCGCCGTTCAACCGCTCATAGAACTGCGCCGGGAATTTCAGCTGTCACGGGCGGATATAGACGCCATAGACCGGGGCGCCGGACATGTAAACCTTGAGGCAGCGACCAAGGCTGCGCAGGACATCGCCTTTACAGAGGACAACATCGTGTTCAATGGTATGCCCGATGCCGATATAAGCGGCATTATTCCTTCTGCAGTAAATGAAATGCTTACAATCAGCGAAGACTACGAAAACTACCCGGTAGTTGTAGCCCAGGCACTAACGGCCCTGCGCAAATCGGGTGTTGCCGGGCCATACGGAATCATTCTTGGCCCGCGTTGTTATACCGGGCTGCATGAAACCACAGTGAACGGATTTCCGGTTATGAAACATGTAGCCGCATTACTTGATGGGCCGGTTATATCGGCGCCGGCGGTTAATGGGGCCATTGTTCTGTCATGCCGTGGCGGCGATTACGAATTTACCAGCGGCCGCGATCTGGCTATCGGCTATCTTGATCATGATTCTCGTATGGTGCATCTGTATATTGAAGAAAGCTTCACGTTTCGCATTTTCGGTGACGACGCCGCAGTGCCTCTGGGATATGCAGGCTCAGGGAAAACTAAATCACGTCACAAGCGTACGTAGCGGCTGTCTGAAGTTTGGCGCTTGCTGACGTACCGGGATAGCGCCCAATACGAACTTCAAACGCCACGCTTTGCGATAGGACATCAGTACCAGCTTTCTGTGTACCGGAGGCAGTGTGACAACACCGCAAATACAGCTCATAGGGTTTAGCGCTTAAAGCCCAAGGCGCTTTCTGGCAGATCTGCGCTGACCACGGCGGCGCGATGCTGTAGTGGGATTTGCAGCACAATCCCCAGTACCCCCGCACCATAACCGGGAGCGCCCGAGAGATTAGCGTAGCTTCCCAGAATGAGCTTGGGTCCCAGCAATACCGCGCCCCGCATGGCCAGATCGCCGTAGATGCCTGTCGATGTGGCTTTGTCTAACCGGCCGCCAACATCGGGCGTTAACGGGAAACGCGGCGAAGAGTTTTCTCTAGACCGGCCAAAGCCAGCAGACGCCGTTGTGCGGAATATCCATTTGCGCCCCTCCGGGGTAAGGCCGTCAATAAGCAGACCGGCGCGCAAATCCGATTGTGGACTGTAATAGCCGCCATGGCCAAATGTATAATGGCCAAGATTACGTTCATGGGAGTTCCAGGAAACAAACGGGCCAGCGCGAAAATAATCAAAATCTGCCGGCGCGAAATTATGAGTAAGATCGCCACGCACTCCCAAACGGGAATTGTTTTTAACATTGTGGCCATCCTGGACCGCCACCTCACCTTTCAAAGCAGCGCTCCACGATCCCTGCGGCGCCCAGATTGTTTGCAGCGCCGCACCGCTATCTACGACCTGCCCCCAGGACCGGCCCGTGGATGGATCTTTTGTCCCCGCGAATGAAAGCATGCTTGAAGTGACCGGCTGAGAAAAAATCGCACCGTTAATGATGAAAGGGTCCTTGTATAGGGACACATCAACCGCCCCCAGGGGCCGTGCGTTGACTGCAGCACCGAGCGGCGTCGTCGCAATCGTGCTGGAAATGGTTATATCTTGCAGTTCAAGCCTGCCGGTAATTTTTGGCAGAAGTACATCCTGCCGGGCAAGCGGCGTTCGCTGATCCGGTGCTGGCCGTGATCCAAGATCATCAAACACACCTGCCGTTCCTGTATCAAGGCGCGCTTTGCTCAGGGACACGTCCATCCGTACGTTACCTGCCAAACCCTGAGCGCCGATTCGCGGGACCATCATCTGGATCTGACCTTGACCTTTTTCACCTTCCACACTACGCGCTTCATACCCCGTGGCCACGGACCAGCCGTCCCGGCCCGCCAGTGCTTGCGTCTCCGGATCCAGCCGCAGCGCCAGATCGAATTGTTTGCGGCTCCAGGCAGTCTGTTGTGCGCGCCTTCTGAAAATACCGTTTACATATTCGTCGCGGGAACGTAACTCTTTCAAACGCTGCCGGTTACCCGCAGTCTCAAGACTTTCCACCAACCCCGCAGCAAGATCAGGATCGGGGCGCTCCTGATACAGACTCTCGAAAACAATGGCCGCTGCCGCCGCGTCCCCGCTGCGCAGGCGCGCCCAGGCGGTAATCGGCCGCAATTCCTTCCTGTGGGTTGCGGTAACTCCAAGTTTGATGGACAATTTCTCAACTTCAGCATACTGCCCGGCCTCATATGCCGCGAGCAGGTTTTCCGCCAGCGCATCATCGCATGTTTGCTGCATTCTGCTGGACATATTCGCTGCGGTGCAGGCCGTTGTGGATGCTTTTTCCCCGTCGCCGGTGCGGTGCAAGGCCAGCACTCGGCCATAGGTCACATTCTCTGTAGACGGAGCTTCATCGAAGGCGCGCAACGCTTGGGAAGGATGATCGTTATCAAGTAATATCCAACCCAGTGTTTCCAGCGCGTTGCTGCTTCCCGCGCCAGCGGCGCTGCGGGCGGTGGAGAACGCCGCTGCAAAGTCACCGGCCTTTGCCGCATCGGACGATTTTCGGGATAAAGCCAGGCTCAGCCCGTTCTTGCTTGTCTGTGTGCCCCCCCATCCCGTGGCCCGTTCAAACCAAGCCGATGCTTCGCCGGATTCAGTGCGGTTGAGATACAGCCAGCCCAGAAGCTCCGCGCCTTCAATGCTGCGCCGTGCTGTGACCGACTGGGCATAATCCTGCAACCGGCTGGCGGTCAGGTCACGCGCCCGGAGTGCTGGCTGCTGGCGGAGGCGCATTGTCTCATGGGCAAAAAATGCGTCTTCAAGATATTTTTGAGTGGCGGGTGAGTTAGCAAATTGTCTGCGCAGCCTTATCACTTCAGAGACCCGCCGGACCTCCGGCTGCCCCTCAAGATAACGGCCCAGGGATCCCGTTGCAATTTTCGCATCGGCGCATTGGGTAGCCATCTCCAGCAAGCTGTCAACGCCGACCAGGTTGCGCTTCACCAGAAGCCAAGCCATCTCCGGATCATCACAGGATGAAAGACCGCTGATATACGCTTTCAGTTTCTCTGCAGGCACCTGCTTTCCGTTCAGCAGGTTGTCCCGGATTGTCATCCGCGTCAAAGCCTGCACAGCCTCGTATGGAGGCTGCCATTGCGGATACTCGCTTCTTAAACGCTCCAGTTCCCGGTTGGCTGACTCGATCTTGCCAAGCCTGAGATGATACCAGAATCCTGTAAGATCAACGGCGGCAGGTGTGGTGGCCTGCATTGCCGCGAACGGGATGATATGTGTGCCCGGTTTTGTCTCCAGACGCTCAATCCCTGGAAGCGCTTGGGAGGGCACCGCCGCAACCCGAAGCTCTGCTTTGATTTCCTGCAAAGAGGCATCCCCAGCGCGCGACGCAGAAATATGCGCGCCAGCGGCGATGCAACTTGCCAGCATCAGCAGAAAAGCACGGGGCCGCCCCTTCATTGTTCCAGCTCATGCAACGCTACACGCGAAAGCAGCGCAAGACTCCAGGAATAATAGCCATCATCTTTACCGGGAGTTGGCAGGCTTTCAGCGGCTATTTTTTTTCCGCTGTTGCGGCTGGTCGTGATGGTTATGATGGCGTTGCTCCCGGCGGAAGGGCCGTATTCCGCTGGACTGTTATCCACCAGATTAACCCATGCGGGCGGTGAGCCGCCTGCCGTCCAAAAATCCAGAAACGGCTTTAACAAGCTGTCTGAAGTTTCGCCTGCCCAGACCAGATGAAGCGGAATTCGAATGGCGTTGAAGCCATAGAGCGGTTCGAATTTTGGTGATGGCTTCAGATCCCGCCCGTGCAGCTCAAGCCAGTCCGGCGGTAAATTCCATTTCCCGAAACGGGCGTTTTGAATTAGATCCCGCCCGCTATCAGCGACATCCCGCCATATTGGTGCATCCAGTTGCGCAGCGAAGGCCTTGAATGCGGGAAACACCCAGTAAGACAGGTTAACCGTCACCGATTGCGTTTCGGCAAACCCGGAAAGGCCGGGCAGCACCAGATATCGCCCATCACGTTTGATCAGCGCATGTTTTTCCAATGCGTCTACAATGCGCCTGGCCGCTTCGTGATATTCGGGAATGCGCCATCGCTCCGCCGCACGTAACAAGGCCCAGGCAATCAATATGTCGCCGTCCGTGGCATTGTTGAAATCTGTGATGCGGCAATCATGACTTTCCTCACACGGGCCATAACGCCACGCAAACAGAGAATCGGCACGCAGCAGGTGGTCCCGGGTCCAGGTCCATATGACTTCAAATGTTGCCCGGTCCGCTGCGGCCTCCGCCAGCAGCAAACCATAGCCTTGCCCCTCGCTATGGGTAATACCGTTATTATCCTGATCAATGATCCGGCCCGCTCGCAGGAAGCGCGCCGTGAACGCGTTCCATTGTTCCGTCTCCAGCACCGGCTCACTGAGTTCTCTGCCAGACGGCGCTACAGGACGCGAGGCAAGATAGAGCATCACCGCCATGCCTAGAACGATAATACCGCTGAAGATTAAAACGCGCCGGTTCATCGCACGCTTTCCAGCCGCCGCCGCCGCCGCGCCAGCAAAATCGCGGCGCTGGTCACTGCAAGTAAAAGCGCTCCCAGGATCGCGCCAATCCAGTACCAGGGGTTATTGGATAGTACCAGGCGCAACCAAAGCCAGCTGTCTTTTTCGCCAACTTCGAAATGCTCAGCGACACGCATCGTGGTGACCTGGCCATCCAGTCCGTCCCAGACGGCCAAATCGCCTTCGATTTGACCCCATATTTCGCCTTGCACCAATTCGGTTATTCGCGCCCGCAGCATATTCTTGTCGCCTGCGGTGATCAGGGTGATCGTTGACGCTTCGCTATCGTAGGGGTTACGAAATGCGGCGATTGCCCCCATGGATCCAAAACCGCCAACCTGTGTGACTGACCCCTGCAATATATCTGCTTTGCTCCGGGGCCATATGACCGACGAAAAATTACCGGAAACGCTGTCAGAAAGGCCGGACACATGTTCGCGCATGTCATTCAAGGCCCGGTACGGCCATTTTGATGTACGGCCTAACGCGGCCGACCAGGAATCAAACAGATCCGGCGACAACTCATCTGGCGTGGCCAGAATAATTGTATTTCCTGTGGTCCGGAAATTCTGGCCGACGTCTATTTGCCATCCGCCGATGGGGGCCTGGGCCACTTGCGCCAATTTTCCCAAAAGTGTCAGAGCGCTTCCCATCAATGCCCGGTCCGGGATCAAAATAGTATTGGTCTGTGGGCCGGATAGCGTCACATAGGGAAACCCTGTGCCGGTAAAAAGCGCCAGATTGGGTTGCGTGGCAACTGCCCCGCCGGATGGCAGCCGGAATGTCGAGGAACCAAGGACCTGGGCTATTAGATGACGTCCCTTTACTCCAATGCAGTCACCATTGCCTTGGGGCCGTAAATTGAAATCGAACTCCATCGTGTTACGTCCAGGCAGCAGACGCCGCGCCGGGACAACTATCCGGTAACGCTGGTACGAGACGCCATTTGGGTTATCCAATAGCAGGCCGTGGATATATTCCCCATTCAGCGTAACGTTCATCACGCTTCCCGGGCCCATGCCGGCGCCGTATCCAAAGTCCACCAGCATTTCAGCCTGAGCCGATTCGTCTGTATAATAATTGGCCGGCACCGGAAGTTGCACGGGGATGGATTGGCTTCCGGCACCCGTTACAGTCTTTGTTTGGGTTCCAAGCGCAGCGAAGCTATAGAGGGCGTCTGGCCGTAACACACGGCGCTCCACCAGGGTGTTGATTTTGTCGTTCACGTCTCGCGACAGAATTGAAACATCTGCCTCGGGATTAACGGCGTCATCCATTTCAGCCAATGCGCGGGCAGCGGCAATCACATCTGCGGGGGTTGGCCCGGTCACGATCAACCGGGAATTATTGGCTTCCCGGCTGATCATAAGATGCGGCCCATTAATCCCCTTGAAAGTTCCATCGGGCAATAGGCGCGACAATTGGCCAAGCGTCCCGGCAAGCACGTGGAACCCCTTGTTGGAATCAAGCGGCATATATGAAGCTTGGCCTGCGATGTCCTCGCGCCAAAACTCATGTTCGATAAAAAGTGGCGCAAACTGGCGGCGTAATGAAAGCGCTTGCGCAATAAGCGGCAGGGCCTGTGCGCTCAATGCCTCGTCCGTGTCGCTGGGCGAAGTGAGAATCAGCACCGTTTCCAGACCACCCAAACCTGGTGAGAATATTCCTGAAAGATCACGCAACCCCACAACGGACAAAACAGGGGTAGTAGAGAACGACAAGGTAGAATTGAAAAGATCAAGCTCCGTCCAGAGCTCTGGCGCGTCGGGATCCTCACAGCCATTTGTATAGTGCTGCACCACCGCCAGGGTCAGCTTATTATAGCCTGCGCGCCATAATTCAGCCGGCAAACGGACACGCGCGCTCGCAATCGGATTCGCCGGGTCAAATGGAATCTGCGCCAGGGTGGCCTCGTTCAGACGAACCGCAAGATATGAGCGTGCAGCCTGTAGTGCGATCGAATGCGTGAAGCGTAAATTGGCCACCACATCCGTCATCTTGACAACCGATGAAACAGGCACGAACAAATCGATGGCGCCGGCCGCGTCAG
>JAUSQH010000216.1 GCA_030652895.1 Alphaproteobacteria bacterium | reverse complement strand
CGCCGCCAGCGCCGGCCCGGCCAGCTGGCTGCGGAACAGCGCCAGCCGGCCGCCGGGCCGCGATGGCTGCTGCGCCACCAGGTAGAGATAGCCCGCCACCGGTTCGGCAGCGCGGATCAGCGGCCGCTGCAGCGCCCGCGCCGCCACCACGGCGCCGGCGTTCATGTGCTCGGGGTCGTCGCCCATCACATACGGCATCTGGCGCGGGCCCGTGGCCGCCTGCGCCGCTTCGCGCACCGGCGCCAGCGCGACCTTGAAGTCCGGCGCCAGCTGCGCCCGCCCGGTGCTGGCCACCACGCGGCCGTCGGCGGCCAGCAGGTAGAGCTGGGTGTCGGTGCCCCTGCCGCCGTGCTCGGTGATACCGTACGGGGTGCTTGCTGAAGCAGCCGCTGCCCGTGCAGTAACAGGTGCGCCTGCAGATCTTGAACGCCGTGCAGGCCGTGCAGGCCGTGCAGGCGACAGGCTCCCGGATGCCATGCCAGAACCCCAATGCCCGACCCCTGCAAGCCCGGTCACCGGGTCCGATTCCGCCTTCAAGAGCCGTGGCGGCCTGCTGCGTGTCTGGCGCGCCTTGACCTACTCGGCCGCCGGCTTGCGTGCTGCGCTGCGCCATGAAACGGCCTTCAGGCAAGAACTGGCGCTGGGGCTGCTGGCCATCTGGCTGGCGCCCGGGCGCTGGCAGTGGCTGGCCATGATGGGCAGCATCGTGCTGGTGTGGATCGTCGAGTTGCTGAACTCGGCCATCGAGGCCCTGGCCGATGCGGCTTCGGTGGAGCGCCACCCGCTGCTCGGACGCGCCAAGGACCTGGGCCGTGCGGCGGTGATGTTCAGTCTGTTGCTGGTGCTGCCGACCTGGGCGGTGGCGCTGTGGCCCGGCCAGGTCCGGGTCTGGCGGCCTTGACCCGTTCGCACAGCGCTGTCGAGGCGCAGGGTGACGCCTCGACACGGCGCGCATCAAGCGGGTGGTTGCCTCTTGCCATCAGCCAGGCTCTTGCGCCGCCGCACCATGCCAAGCGCCAACAGACCGCCCGCCCACAAGGCCCAGGTCTGCGGCTCGGGCACGGCCGCCAGGAACTGGCCTGAGGACGAGCTGAAGCTCAATCCGCCCAGGTCGGTGAAAGTGAAGGCGGCGGTGTCAGCGAAGTTCGCCGTCTGCAGCAGATTGCTGCTGGCGCCATTCAGGGTGTTCAGGTTCAGCACCAGCTCAAGCAGGTAGAGCCGGCCGGCCTCGACACTGGCGCTGCCGCTCAGGCTGAAGTCCACCGGCACCAGGCTGCCGTTGCTGTTGGTGGTGCACAGCCCCGTGACGGCAATCGCCGCACAGGTGGCAGCCGATGCACCGCGCACGCCCACGCGCTCGAAGCTGCTCACCACGATGTCGTCAAAGGGTGAGGTATCTCCGTTGCGTGACACGAACTGGATGCCGCTGGAAAGGGCGAAGTAGCTCGTCCAGTCGGTCACGTCGTACAGGCGCACACCCACGTCGGCGTAAACGAAACCGGCGCTGCGCCGATTGCTGAAGCCGCCGTCCACATCGAAGGCA
>JAUSQH010000207.1 GCA_030652895.1 Alphaproteobacteria bacterium | reverse complement strand
GGCTGCCGGACGCCATGGAAGGCCCGACGCCGGTGTCCGCGCTGATCCATGCCGCGACGATGGTGACAGCGGGTGTGTTTCTGGTGGCGCGTTGTTCGCCACTGTTTGAGTTTGCACCCAATGCGCTTGCTTTTGTGACTGTAATTGGTGCGACCACCGCGTTTTTTGCGGCAACTATCGGTCTGGTGCAGAACGATATCAAGCGGGTGATTGCCTATTCCACCTGCTCGCAGCTTGGCTATATGTTTTTCGCCGCCGGGGTGTCCGCGTATAATGTGGCGATCTTCCATTTGTTCACCCATGCCTTCTTCAAGGCGCTGCTGTTCCTGGGTGCGGGTTCCGTCATCCATTCCATGTCGGATGAACAGGACATGCGTAAAATGGGTGGCATCTACAAACTTATCCCCGCTACCTGGATATTGATGCTGATCGGCACCCTGGCGCTGACGGGCTTCCCGCTGACGGCGGGTTATTTTTCCAAGGATGCGGTGATCGAGGCGGCCTATGCGGCGGGCACCGGTGTTGGCCAATATGGTTTCGCCATGGGAGTTGTCGCCGCGCTGATGACGGCATTTTACTCCTGGCGTTTGATTTTCATGACTTTCCACGGCGAATCTCGCGCCGACGCGCATGTCCTGTCGCATGTTCATGAATCACCCCCGGTGATGCTGGTGCCCCTGATATTGCTGGCTGGCGGTGCACTGTTTGCGGGCATGGCGTTTGTGGGGCCGTTTATTGGCGAACATTCAGGCGAATTCTGGGGCAAGGCGCTGTTCGTCATGCCGGACAAGCATATACTGGAAGCGATGCATCATGTGCCGACCTGGGTGAAGTGGTCACCGGTCGTGGTTGGTTTCGCTGGTCTGGCGCTGGCCTGGTACATGTATATCCGTAATCCCGAAGCGCCCAAGCGGTTGGCGCAAACCCATTACCCGCTGTATCAGTTCCTGCTCAACAAATGGTATTTTGATGAGCTGTACGATCTGATCTTCGTGCGTCCCGCAAAGGCTATTGGCCGCTTCCTGTGGGTGCGTGGGGATGGCGGCGTGATCGACCGCTTCGGTCCCGATGGTATTGCCGCCAGCGTACAGGCGCTGACGCGCCGCGCCGCGCAGTTACAAAGCGGTTATCTCTACCATTATGCTTTCGCCATGCTGATTGGCCTTTCGGCGATCACGACCTATTACATATTCAGCGGGGGGGCGCATTAATGAGCGATTGGCCAATATTGTCGCTCGTCACGTTCCTGCCTGCGATCGGGGCGCTGTTCATTCTGCTGGTGCGCGGTGACGAAGAAATGGTGGCGCACAATGCCCGCATGGTGGCGTTGTGGACGACATTATTCACCTTTGCGCTGTCGCTGTTATTATGGACCGGCTTTGACACCAGCACGGCGGCATATCAGTTTGTCGAAAAACGCGACTGGCTGGGCGGCAACATCACGTATCATTTGGGTATAGACGGTATTTCGATGCCGTTTATCATTCTGACCACCTTCCTGACGCCGCTGTGTATTCTGGCATCGTGGGAATCCATTACGGTCCGGGTGAAGGATTACATGATCGCGTTTCTGATTTTGGAAACGCTGATGCTGGGCGTGTTCAGCGCGTTGGATCTGGTGCTGTTCTATCTGTTTTTCGAGGGCGGCCTCATTCCGATGTTCCTGATCATCGG
>JAUSQH010000203.1 GCA_030652895.1 Alphaproteobacteria bacterium | reverse complement strand
GACAAGCGCGTGGCGATCATCGGCACCGGCGCGACTGCTGTGCAATGCATTCCGCACCTGGGAGAATGGGCGCAGAATCTGTATGTGTTCCAGCGTACGCCCTCGTCGGTGGATGTGCGCAACAATCAGCCCACCGATCAGGAATGGACGAAGACCCTGAAGCCCGGCTGGCAAAAGGAACGCATGGATAATTTCAATGTTCTGGTTTCCGGCGGGTTCCAGGAAAAGGATCTGGTCGGTGATGGCTGGACCGATATCTTCCGTAAGCTGACCGGAATTCTCGCGGGGGGCGAGAACAAGAATGCGGTGGGTTCACCCGCAGAGATGGCTAATCTTGCCGAGCTTGCCGACCAGCAGAAGATGGAAGAGGTCCGCGCCCGCGCCGCGCAGGTCGTGAAAGATCAGAAAACCGCCGAGGCGCTGAAGCCCTATTACCGGCAGTTCTGCAAGCGCCCCTGCTTCCACGATGAATATCTGCCCACCTATAACCGGGAAAACGTGACCCTTGTGGATACGCTCGGCAAAGGCGTGGACCGCATCACCGAAAAAGGCGTTGTCTTCGACGGCAAGGAATATGAGGTCGATTGCATCATCTTCGCGACCGGTTTTGAGGTTGGCACCGATTACACCAGCCGTTCGGGGTACGATATTCTCGGGCGCGGCGGCATGACCCTCAGCAACAAATGGGCAAAAGGGCTGCTGACCTATCACGGCTTTTACACCAATGGTTTTCCGAACTGCTTCTTCATGGGCATGACGCAGACCGGCCTGACGGCAAACATTCCGCACATGCTGAATGAGCAGGCCCAGCACATTGCCTATGTGATCAATCGCGCCATGAGCAGCAATATCAAGGCCGTTGAGCCATCAAAAGAGGCGGAGGATGGCTGGGTAAGCACATGCGAACAGAAGGCCCGTCTGGGGGAACGGTTTTATGCCGAGTGCACCCCCGGCTATTACAATAATGAAGGCAAGCCAGGCGAAACTGGCAATGGCTTCCTGAACGGCCAATATGGCGGCGGCCCGGTTGAATTCTTCAAGATACTGGATAAATGGCGTGCAGAAGGCGACATGAAGGGCCTCGAAGTTTCCTAGCTTTATCTGGGTAAGCCCATGAATATAAAGCCGTCCCCTGCAATGCCGGGGGGCGGCTTTTTCCATGCCTAATGTGTAATAGATCAGCGCTATTGCCGCCGGCGGCGTTGGGTCACTATACTCACCGCAAAGCGGTACATAATCTGCAAACATGGGAGCAAACGACATGAGCGACAAATATATGGCGGTGGCGGAAAAAACCGGGATGAAGCTGAAGTTCGATCCCGGCGCGCTGCTCGAAAAATACAATCATGAGCGTGACAAGCGGGTGCGCGAAGACGGCAGCGGCCAGTATCGCGAAACCAGCGGACAGTTTGCGCATTTCATCGACGACCCCTATGTGGAGCCGATCACCCGTGAACCGCTGTTTGATGACGTGGAAGTGGTGGTGATCGGCGGCGGCTTTGGCGGCCTGCTGGCGGGCGCCCGGTTGCGTGAGGCCGGCGTCAAAAGCATCCGAATGATCGAAAAGGGCGGTGACTTTGGCGGCACCTGGTACTGGAACCGCTATCCCGGCGCGCAGTGTGATATCGAGGCCTATATCTATATGCCGCTGCTCGAAGAGCTGAACTATATCCCGCGCGAACGTTACGCGCATGCGCCGGAGATCATGGCGCATACCCAGGCGATCGGCCGTAAATATAATCTGTATGATGACGTTTGCTTCCAGACCGAAGTGACCGGCATGCAGTGGGATGAAAAAGAGTCCAAATGGATTATCACGACCGATCGCGGTGATCGCATGAAAGCGCGTTTTGTCGCCATGTCCAATGGTCCGTTGAACAAACCCAAACTGCCCTCGATGACGGGCATTGAAAATTTCAAGGGCCACACGTTTCACACCAGCCGCTGGGACTATAATTATACCGGCGGCACCTGCGAGGGCAATCTGACGGGTCTTGCCGACAAGCGCGTGGCGATCATTGGCACCGGCGCGACGGCGGTGCAATGCATTCCGCATCTGGGAGAGTGGGCCAAGGAACTGTTTGTGTTTCAACGCACCCCTTCCTCGTGTGATGTGCGCAACAATGCCCCCACCAGCCCTGAATGGGTAAAGAAGCTGCAACCGGGCTGGCATAAGAAGCGGATCGAAAACTTCAACTTCATGGTGTCCGGCGGCGATCAGCCCGATGATGACTCCGGTGACGGCTGGACTGATATTTTCCGGAATATGAGCGCCCAGCAAAGCAAAAACCCCGATCTCGTGCTAAGCAAGGAAGAAGAGGGGATTTTGAACGAGCTGATCGATTTTGCGAAGATGGAAGAGGTTCGCACACGCGCCGCAACCATCGTAAAAGATCAGGCCACAGCAGAGGCGCTAAAGCCCTATTACCGGCAATTCTGCAAGCGCCCCTGTTTCCATGACGACTATCTGCCGACCTTCAACCGTCCCAACGTGACACTGGTGGATACGCGCGGACAGGGCGTTGACCGGATAACCGAAAAGGGCGTGGTGTTCGACGGCAAGGAATATGAAGTCGACTGCCTGATTTTCGCCACCGGTTTTGAAGTGGGTACCGATTATACCCGGCGCTCGGGATATGATCTGATCGGCCGCGGCGGACAGGCGCTCAGTGAAAAATGGGGAAAAGGCGTGGCCACCCTTCACGGTATGCACAGCCGGGGCTTCCCGAACTGTTTTGTCATGGGAACGATGCAGTCCGGCTTTACCGCAAACTTCCCGCATGCGCTGGACGAGAACGCCAAGCACCTTTCCCATATCATCAAGAAGGTGACGGACAGCAACCACACGGTGGTCGAAGCCTCGCAGGAGGCGGAAGACGAGTGGGTGCAGGTGATTATCCGCAAGGCGAAACTGGGCCTGCGCTTCTATGCGGAATGCACACCCGGCTATTACAATAATGAAGGCAAGCCCGGCGAAAGAAGCGGCCAGAACGGACAGTATGGCGGCAGTTCGGAAGACTTCTTCAAAATACTGCAAAGCTGGCGCGACGAAGGTCAAATGCGCGGGCTGGAAGTAAGCTGAGACAGTTATATTAGCCTAACTTGAACTTTGTTCCATCTCCCACCCCCGCTCTTATTGGTACATGCACCTTCATGCCCCACAAGGGAGAGCGGGAAGAAGCGCAGCATTCCCCCCCAACCCCTCCCCCTCGTGGGGAGGGGTTGGGGGGGGAACCCGATTATCCAGGCTTGCATCCATTCGCGTCAGGCTTTGCCGCGAAATATTTCCAGTATCTGCTGCGCCGCCTCGCTGGCGGGAAGTCTTCCGGCCTGAACCTGCTTTTCCAGTCTGGCCGCCAGGCTCGACGCTGCCGGGTCTTCGTGCAGCATATCCAGCAGTCCGTCATGCACTTCCGACCACATCCAGGCGCGGGCCTGCGCGGCGCGGCGCTGCGCCAGTTCGCCGGATTTGCCCAGCGCCTCGCGGTAGGCCGTGATGCTGTCCCACACTTCGCCCATGCCGCTGCCGGTCAGCGCCGAGGTTTGCAGCACCGGCACCTGCCAGTTCATTGTCTTTGGCCGCATCAGATGCAGCGCGGCCTGATGTTCCGCCGCCGCCCGCCCGGCGGCCTTCAGAAATTCCCCGTCGGCCTTGTTGACGATCACCATGTCCGCCAGTTCCATAATGCCGCGCTTGATGCCCTGCAACTCATCCCCGCCGCCCGGCGACAGCAGCAGCACGAACATATCGACCATGTCGCACACCTGGGTTTCCGACTGCCCGACGCCCACGGTTTCGATAATCACCACATCATAGCCCGCCGCGTCCGCAGCCAGCATTGCTTCACGGGTGCGCCGCGCCACGCCCCCCAATGCGCCGCTCGAAGGCGTCGGCCGGATAAAGGCGTTGGGATCGCGTGACAGCAATTCCATGCGGGTTTTGTCCCCAAGGATGGAGCCGCCCGAACGCGTGGACGAGGGATCGACCGCCAGTACGGCGACCTTCAACCCGCGTTTGGTCACAAAGGTGCCGAAGGTCTCGATAAAGCTGGACTTGCCCACCCCCGGCGCGCCGGAAAACCCCAGCCGGACCGCCTTGCCGGTAGCGGGCAGCAACAGCCGCAGCAACGCCCCCGCCCTGGGCCGGTCGGCGGGACGCCGCGATTCGATCAGCGTAATCGCCCGCGCCAAAGCGCGCCGGTCGCCCGCGATTACGCGCCCGGCCAGTTCCGTGATGTCTGTTATGTCAGGCTGTTTTGTCATGCATCCTGCCTAACCCGCTTGGCTGTATCAACTCAACAGGTTGTTTACAGGATGCGCCCGTAATCGGCCAGCAGGACTTCGCCGGTGGGGCCTTATACATAGCCCATTGACGTCCATGACGATTTTGCTACAGTCCGTAGGTGAAATTTACTGGGTATTTCCTTGCCACGCGTGTTCGTCCTGATCGGGCGTTGTTACGCGACGAGTGGATCGAGCTTGCAATAAGTTCGCCGATCCGGGAACATGTTCAGGCGGATGGCCGTATCCGGCGCTGGGTACAGGTGCCGGAAATGGGTGGACGTTATTTGCGTGTGGTGCTGCTGCCAGACGGACAAACGGTTCACAACGCTTTTTTTGACCGGAGTTTTCAGCCATGAGAATTCGCTACTTTGCTGATACGGACACACTGCATATTGAATTCCGTGACGCCCCCGTAGCCGAGACGCGCGAT
>JAUSQH010000200.1 GCA_030652895.1 Alphaproteobacteria bacterium | reverse complement strand
TTCATATTCCCGGACAGTCCAAAATATTATGTATAAACAGATGAGTCTTCGTCAACATTGACTTCAATCAAGTTTGACGGGAGATGGTTCCACTGTTCGCCAGATTTATTTTCTGCGTAAACGCCGGCATCCCAACATCTTATAGCACACCTTCCGCAGTAATGCGTCAATGGGAAAAATAATCCGTGATGAAGGTCTGCCTTCAATCGGCGGATGAAATTTTAAAGCCATTTGACTTCGCGCCAGAGCAGTTATCACCCCTGAGCCTTGTTCTGAAGATACGCCACGATGCCATTCAGCGTAGCAAGTTTCGGATAATCGCTTTCAGGAATTTCGACGTTGAGCCTCTCGTGCATGGCGATGACAAAATTGAGAAAGTCCATGGAATCGATATCCAGCTCATCCTGCAGGTTGGCCCCCGGATCGGCGTTTGCGGGCGCGCATCCTGGCGCTACGTTTTCAAGTTCGGCGAACACCAGTGCAAGAATTTCATCCTTCGTCATAGCTTTTCTGGCTCCTGCAATTTTTCTGCAATTTCTGACAGAAACCGTGCACCGAGACGGCCATCCGTCACCCGGTGGTCTGCGGCAAGGGTCGCGCTGACAACGGTCTCGGCAACCAATCCGCCATCCTCGTGCGCGACAGGAAAAAGGCGCGGCGCGCCAAATCCGACAATCGCAACCTGCGGCGGATAGATAACGCCGAAAACAGCATCAACGCCACGCTCTCCCAACGCAGTAACGGTAAGTGTCGGATCCGATATTTCAGAACTTCTGAGCGAGCCCGCGCGCACCCGCGACACAAGATCGCGCAGGGCGGCCATGACCTCATCCAGTGTCTTCTGATCGCAATCATGGATGGCGGGGGCAATCAGGCCGCCGCCGCGTATGGCGATCGCCGGGCCGATATGAACACCCTCGGCCGGAGCAAAGCCATCCTTCGAATAGAAACCGTTGAAGGCGGGATAGGCTTTCGCGGCATGCGCCACCGCTTTCAGAAACAGCACATTCATCAACAGGCGGGTCTCCGGCTTGCGGCTGCCGTTCGTGTCCAAAAGCCACTGCGTTGCGCGGCGCAAACTAATTTGTGTGCTGAGATAGTAATGCGGTATGTCACGTTTTGAGCGCGTCATGGCGGCGGCAATCGCATGACGCATCCTGTCAAAATCAATTCCGGGCTTCGATTTGCGGACGGGCGCAGCAACCGGAGTTACAGGAGCCGGAACCACCCCCGCACCGCGTTCCGCATCGGCGCGCAGGATGGCCCCGCCAGGCGTCCCTGGCGCAAGTGCGGCAAGATCTATTCCATGCTTGCGCGCATAGGCGCGGGCGGCAGGCGACGCCTTGATCCGGTCTCCCGCCGCAGACTGAACCACCGGCCTTGACTGTGGCGCTACTGGGGGGGGCGCGGGCTTTTTGGTTTCGGTATGCAACCCCATTGTTGGCGCAGGGGTTGGCGTGTGTGACGACGACGGTGGCGTTTTAGTAACGATGTCCGATGGCAGTGTGGGCGCTGGTTTTGGTGACGCCGCCGGCGCTTCTCCCTCTGCCGCAATGAGCGCGAGAGGCATCCCAACCGGAACCGTTTCGCCTTCCTGCACCAGCCATTTGTTAAGAACGCCCGCCACAAATATTTCGATTTCGATCGCGCCTTTTTCAGTTTCCACGACTGCAACGATGTCGCCGCGCGATATGGCGTCGCCCGGATTCTTCAGCCATTCAACAAGTGTCCCCGTCTCCATATCGGCGCCAAGGGAAGGCATGCGGAATTCGTGCATCACCGGCCCATAAGTTTTCGCGCCGCAGCGGTGATGGCGGGCGTCTGCGGTAGCGCCGCCTCCTCAAGATGGTGCGGATAGGGTATGGGGACTTCGGCGCCGCAGACCCTCTGGATCGGCGCGTCCAGTTCCCAGAACGCCTGCTCAACAATGATGGCGAAAATTTCCGCCGACAGGCTGCCGGTGCGCCAGCCTTCATCAACGATAACAGCGCGCCGCGTTTTGGCGACCGAAGCGACGATCGTCGCCGTATCAAGCGGACGCAAAACGCGTAAATCGATCACCTCGGCGTTAATACCTTCTGCGGCCAGTTCGTCCGCCGCCGCCCGTGTTTTGGGAAGCGAGCCGCCATAAGT
>JAUSQH010000187.1 GCA_030652895.1 Alphaproteobacteria bacterium | reverse complement strand
GGCCACCGCATGGGCACCGCCGAAGTCGAGAGCTCCCTGGTGGCGCACGCCAAGGTCTCGGAAGCTGCCGTGGTCGGCTATCCCCACGACATCAAGGGGCACGGCATCTATGCCTATGTCACCCTGAACGCGGGTGAGCCTTCAACCGAGGCGCTGCGCAAGGAACTGGTGCAATGGGTGCGCAAGGAAATCGGGCCCATCGCGGCGCCTGATTTAGTGCAATGGGCGCCCGGGCTGCCGAAAACCCGTTCGGGAAAAATCATGCGCCGCATCTTGCGCAAGATCGCGGAAAATGATTATTCCAGTCTGGGCGACATCTCCACCCTGGCGGACCCCAGTGTGGTCGAGGATTTGATCCATAATCGCATGAACAAAGGCGGCTGATTGCTGGTATGTTTGCTGACCGGATTAAGCTTTGATATCCACCTTTGCCAGGATGGGCATAGGCTGAGGGCCAAGTTTCATATCCTTTTCAATTTCGGCATACAGTTCATCCATTGTCTTCATGAAAAGTTTATTACCCAAGCGCTCTGTCACCAAGTTTTCAGGGAACATCTCCTTCAAACGCTTTTCAAGCTCCCGGGAAGTCCATGCTATTGATTCCTCAGGGGACAGCCCTAGTGTTTCCCTTTCTTCAAATAGACTGTGGAGCCTTGCGCCAAGTTTGTTGTCAGGAATGATTGTCACGCCATCCTTGCCTATTGTTGCGACAATCCGACCGTCGACTCTAAAGACAGTGTGTGCCGTAACAGACATAGCATTTTCATACTCAGCGGCCTGTTCTGCGGGCGAGAGGTATTTTATTCCATCTATCTGCCCAATCTGCACCGGAAGTTCGAGGCCATCTTTGGCAAGCGCCTCTGAACCCGTAGCATATTTTACCCGGTCAACGCCCGCCGGCGGCGGCGGATTGCCGGGGGGTGCAGAAACCCTTGAGGGAGAAAGTGGGGGGATATGCTGGCACATAAGTGTTGCTGGTGGCTGAAATGCTCATGATTGACCTCCCAACTTGATGAAAAACTCAAGATTGTCATTCTGAGCGAAGCGAAGAATCCAGAACTTTCAACGCCCCCAGAGATCCTTCTTTTCGCTCAGGATGACAAAAAACGGGTTTTTTCAGCATCCTGCTAGCGGTGAATTAGGTGGAAATATCGAGCATATCGCCTACTTTGAGACTGAACAATTCACCTTCGAATTCAGCCCGGATCGGGGCGGTGGCGGCATCGTATCGTGTTACCGTTAGTCTGGCACCATATTGCTGCTGTAAATCGTCCTCAGCCAACTTGGAAAAAGTGTCTCGGTAGGCCCCGTCTGATAGATGATTGCGCATAAGCTTGGTCTGAGCCGCGTGAAAAGCATTTATTGTAGCAGGATTGGCGAAGGTTGTTGTTGCTGGCGCATTTTCGCCAATGATGCCAACAATCTTACCATCTACTCGAAACACCGAATGCGTTTTATCGGCGTTTTTCGCAGCTATAGCAGCAATCTGCTCAGAACTTATACCCCCTGCCGGTTTTTTAGAAGTGTTTACTTCTAAGCTATCCCGCAACTTCATTTGGGCCAAAAGTTCCGGATTATCTTTGAATAGTTCATTAGCATGCACCGGCGGCGGCAGATGAAGTGGCTTAGCCCCTGCGATACTAATTCCAATAGCCATAGAGGTTGATCCCTGTATCGATGTCATTTATGCATTCCTTTAACGCATCAGGTTTGTTTACATCCCACAACATGTATAGAAAGCAAGCGTGATGCCAGTCACAGATTGGCCCGCCAGCGGCGCTTTTTCGCAGAAATCTGGTCTATTCGGCCATTTTCCGGCATCGAGGCTTTTCCCGCCGGTGTTGTTGCCGGGCAATAATTTCCCGTGCTGGAACCCTTTGCCCGGCTCCGTTCGCCCGGAAGGTTTTTTTCTTGCTAAAAATGCGCTAGATATGGCGCAGGCAAACGCGCTACGCAGGCGCAGTCGAGGACTTGGTTAATAATCGCATGAACAGGGGCGACTAGAATGCACACCGGCAACACGGAACTACGCCACGACTGGACCCGCGATGAAATTGCGGAACTGTTTGCGCTGCCGTTTAATGATCTGCTGTTTCAGGCGCAGACGGCGCACCGTAAATATTTTGACCCTAACGAAGTGCAGATGAGTACTTTGCTGAGCATCAAAACCGGCGGCTGCCCGGAAGATTGCGGCTATTGCGCGCAATCGGCAAAGTTCGAGACGCCGGTGAAGGCCGAAAAACTGATGTCCGTCGAAGCGGTGCTGGCCGAGGCGAAACGCGCCAAGGAGGCAGGCGCCAGCCGCTATTGCATGGGGGCCGCGTGGCGCAATCCCAAGGACAAGGATCTGGAGGCGGTGTGCCAGATGGTCGAAGGGGTGGCCGCATTGGGCATGGAAACCTGCGTGACGCTCGGCATGCTGACGGATTTGCAAGCCAAACGGCTAAAGACTGCGGGGCTGGATTATTACAATCACAATATCGACACCTCGCCGGAGTTTTATGGCAAGGTAATCAGCACACGGACCTATCAGGACCGTCTGGATACGCTCAGCAATGTACGCGATGCGGGCATCAATGTGTGCTGCGGCGGCATTGTCGGCATGGGCGAGGCGCGCAGCGACCGTATCGGCATGCTGCATACGCTGGCCAATCTGCCGGATCATCCTGAAAGTGTGCCCATCAATATGCTGATCCAGACCGAAGGCACGCCGGTATTCGGCACGGACCGGCTGGACAGTCTGGAGTTTGTGCGCACGGTTGCAGTGGCGAAAATCATGATGCCGGCATCCGTGGTGCGCCTGTCCGCTGGGCGTGAGCAGATGAGTGACGAAACCCAGGCGCTGTGTTTTCTGGCAGGCGCCGGTTCGATTTTCATCGGGCCGAAACTGCTGACCACGAAAAACCCGGCCAAGGAACGTGACGATGCGCTGTTTGCAAAACTTGGGGTGCGGGCTACGCCGGTGGCTGATAAAACACCCCGGCGGCATCAAGCGGCAGAATGAGCGCTCGGGCCAACATCCCGGTTGAAGAGCGCCTGATTGTCGCGCTGGATGTGCCTAGCCTCGCCGAGGCGCGGGCCGTGGCGGACGAGTTACACGGCGTGGTGAAGTTTTTCAAAATCGGCCTGCAACTGTTTCCCCTGGGCGGCGTTGAGCTGGCGCGCGAACTGATCGCGCGCGGCGACAAGGTGTTTTTGGATTTCAAATTTTACGACATTGGCGAAACCGTGCGCAACGGTGTGGTCAGTGCGGCCACCATCGGCGCGCAATTTCTGACCGTACATGGTGACCTGGAAATTTTGACGTCTGCAGTGGCGGGGCGCGGTAAAAGCGATCTTAAAATCCTCTGCGTCACGGTACTGACCAGTCTGGATCAGGCCAGCCTCAATGAAATGGGGTACAGCGGTACAGTCGAGCAATTGGTGCTGCACCGCGCGCTAATCGCCAAACAGGCAGGCTGCGACGGCGTCATCGCCTCGGCCCAGGAAGCCGCCCGATTGCGCGCCGCCCTTGGCCCCGATATGCTGATCATCACCCCCGGCATCCGCCCCGCAGGCGGCGAGGCAAATGATCAAAAGCGGGTCATGACCCCCGCAGACGCGCTTGCCGCCGGGGCCGATTATCTGGTGGTCGGCCGCCCGGTCGTCAAAGCCCCCGACCGGCGCAAGGCCGCCCAGGCTATCCTTTCGGAAATGCGGGGCTGAGCTATTTTTTCTTTCCGGCCACGGTGGAAACGTAAAGCGATACCGCGTCGATTTGTGCGGGTGTGAGCGCTTCAAACGCGGGCATCACGCCGATGCCGTTTGTGACCGCCGTCTTCACGCGCGCCTGGTCTGGCTTCAACGCATCAAGATCAGGCCCGACTTCGCCGATTGCTCCCGCATCGCGCAGCGTATGGCAAATCGCGCACCTGGGTTCGGACACCGTGAGGTATATCTGTTTGCCCTGATCAAGCGGGTTCCGATTATTCCACGGCGCCCACAAAAGCAGGGCAGCCAGAGCGGCAACAAAAACTACTGCTAAAAGGCGAACCCGTGATGTCATAATCCTGATCTCAATCGTGCAGAGTAACGCGATCGCGCACCTGCGCGATCGCACGGGGAATTAGGCGAGGCTGATCTTCACCCCTGGCGCCAGCCAGCCATTATGGCTATAACCGCCGGCGTTTAATTCGGGTTCTTCCGGCTGCGTCTTGCCGGTGGCGTCGGTCGCGCGGCTGACGAGCGTGTAGCTGCCGGGTTCAAGTTCGGTAGAGAGGGCAAACTGGCGCCACGCAAAACGTCCAAGATCAGGTCCGACAAAGTCCGCCTTGTGCCAGTTTTTGCCCCCATCGGTGGAAATCTCGACCTCCTGTACGGCATTCATGCCGCCAAAAGCGACGCCGGCGACGGTCACCCGGCCGGCTTTACCATCGCTCAGGGGCGACGTTACCCAGGACTTGACGTCCATGGCCCATACCGAAGGGACATCCGCCGAACCTTCGGTTCCCATATCGTGCACCCGGTATCTGGTTTTCTGAATTTTGGCGTCGGTCTCCGTGTCGGTCAGGCTGAGTTTTGCGACATATTTGACATTGTTGACCCCCGCATACCCCGGAACGATCATGCGCAATGGGCCGCCATGGGCGAGCGATATCGGCTTGCCGTTCAATTCCCATGCAAGCAGGACCGTATCGAGATTGCTGATCGGAACAGAACGCTCGACGATGATGTCCTTGGGATTCAGGCCTGCGGGAATTTTTTCGCCGCCGGTTCCGGTGATAAATTTCGCCCCCGGGCTGGCGCCGCCCACCGCTTCAATAACGGTCTTGAGGGGGACGCCCGTCCACGCGACGCAACCCGCCGCACCCAGGGCCCATGACGTGCCCTTGATCGCCTTGTCCGTGCCTTTCAGTTTTTCCTGGAAATACGCACGTCCATTGCCGGAACATTGCAGAACCATCGCAACCGTCGTCAGGCCCATGGTTTTTAATTCCGCAACGCTCAGCACTGTGGGGCTTTTCACCCCCGTAATTTCAAGCTTCCACCCATCCCGGTCCGCGATGAATGAATCGTCTGGCGCCTTGATATTGTTGCGGACATAAAGCTGTTCCTCGGGGGTGATAACGGACCCGGTGTATGCGCGCCTGGTTTCGAGCGTCTGATCGCTGTGCACGATCATGGAATCGGGATTTTTCCACTTCACGTATTCAGGAAGTGGCGTCGCCGCCTCCTGCGCGCTGGCGCCCGCCACAATATCCGCCCCCTGCAGCGGGATCGAGACACCAAGGGCGCCACCCGCCGTAACGGCCGCAACGCCTCGTAAAAACCCACGGCGATTGCTGCACACGGGGTCATTGTCTGACAACCACTTTTCGTCAATCATACCTTGGTGCTCCCTTCCGGTTGGTTTCGTCATCCGAAATCTATTGTTAGTCTCCTCCGCTACGCGAGCCTGTCGGCATCTTGGCCATACCTTGGCATTATAGCCCCAGGAGGATCAACACTCACTGGGTATATTCATTCAGCGCACGTCACCGAAGCGCAAATCGGACCTCTTTTGGGGTCAGACGTCACCACCCTTCTTGCGAAAATGCGAGCGGCGTGGTCCAATCGGGATCAATGATTGCTGAAGCATTCAAGCTTCGCAAAAGCCCATGGAGGAATAAGCGATGAAACCAGTACGCCGAGTCGTTACCGGCCATGACGATCAGGGCCGCTCCGTGTTTTTTATGGATTCCGGTATTCCCGATGTGTTTGGGGGCGGCGGCATGGAGGATTTCGCTGCCCAGGGGTCGTTGGCGCTGGCGGAATTATGGGCGACGGGCCTGCCCGCCGACAACAGCGGCAACAAAGACAGCCGCCGCCCCGGCGACTATGCGCTGGAACCCAGTCCCGGTCAGATGATGCTGCGCATCGCCGAATTTCCGCCCGAACCGGAAGGCCTCGCCAAACCCGGCAAGGGGCTGGAATCGCATCCCGGCTTTCACAAAACCGATACGGTCGATTTTATCATCGTGCTGGAGGGCGAGGTTTATTCGATGATGGAAACCGGCGAAACGCTGCTTAAGGCAGGCGACGTGCTGGTCCAGCGTGGCACCAATCACGCCTGGTCGAACCGTTCCGGCAAAATCTGCAAGATCGCCGCCGTGATGCTGAACGCCAGGCCGCTATAACGCAAACCGGCTCAGATATTAACCAGGCTCTCAAACTTAACACGTAAAATTGGGGCCACGCGATTCCAATTAACTGAATGTTACCGTGGAGACCGTCATGCCTGTCTATCAAGCACCATTAAAAGAGTTCAGCTTTTTGTTGCGGGAGGTTTTGCGGCTGGATCGGCTGAGCAATCTGTCGGCCTATGCATCCGCGGGGCCTGATCTGCTGGAGGCGGTGCTGGCGGAAGCCGCCAAGATTTGCGAGGAAGTGCTGCAACCGCTTAACCGGGTTGGTGACCAGCAGGGCTGCACCCGCCATCCGGACGGATCGGTCACCACGCCCGAGGGATTCAAGGCAGCCTACCGCACCTTTGTCGATGGCGGCTGGCCCAGTCTGTCGTGTGATCCCGAATTTGGCGGCCAGGGGATGCCGGTTGTCCTGTCGATGGCGGTCAACGAAATGATCACATCCAGCAATATGGCGCTCGGCATGTATCCGGGACTTACGCATGGTGTGTATGAGGCGCTGCATCAGCATGGCTCGGACGACCTCAAGCGCATTTATCTGCCCAAACTCACGAGTGGTGAGTGGACCGGCACGATGAACCTGACCGAACCGCATTGCGGCACCGATCTGGGCCTTATGCGCACAAAGGCCGAGCCCCAACCGGACGGCAGCTTCAAGATCAGTGGGCAGAAGATTTTTATCTCCGCCGGTGAGCATGATCTGGCGGAAAATATCATTCATCTGGTGCTGGCGAAAATTACCGGCGGCCCGGAAGGCATCAAGGGCGTTTCGCTGTTCGTGGTGCCGAAATTCATGGTCAATGCAGATGGCGGTCTGGGCGCGCGCAACGGCGTCAGTTGCGGCTCCATCGAAGAAAAAATGGGCATTCACGGCAATTCCACCTGCGTACTGAATTACGATGACGCCGTGGGCTATCTGGTGGGCGAAGAACACAAAGGCATGCGCGCCATGTTCACCATGATGAACGAGGCGCGCCTGATGGTGGGACAACAGGGGTTGGCGGTATCGGAAGTGGCCTATCAGAATGCCGTGATTTACGCGCGCGAGCGTTTGCAGGGCCGCGCGCTGACCGGCGTTGCCGCGCCCGATAAACCAGCCGACCCGTTAATCGTGCATCCAGATATACGCCGTATGCTGATGACTCAGAAGGCCTTCAACGAAGGCGCACGGGCGTTTTCCATGTGGATCGGCGTGCAGGCGGATATTCTGCGCAGCCATGCGGTGGACGCCGAGAAAGCCGATGACTATATGGCGCTGCTAACCCCTGTGGTGAAGGCCTACCTGACCGATCAGGGCTTTGCCAACTGCGTCAATTCGCAGCAGGTTTACGGCGGCCATGGCTATATTGCCGAACAGGGTATGGAGCAATTTGTGCGCGATGCGCGCATTGCCATGATTTACGAAGGCGCCAATGGCATTCAGGCACTGGATCTGGTTGGCCGCAAGCTGGGCATGAATGGCGGGCGCGCGGTGTTCGCTTTTTTTGCCGAAGTGGATGCGTTGCTGGCCCAATGCACGGCGGAGCCGGAGATGGCCGAATATTGTGCGCCACTGAAAGAAACCCGCGAGCGGCTTGAACAGGCAACCTTGTGGTTTCTGGAAAAGGGTACGGAAAACCCGGATCATTTGGCGGCGGGTTCAACCGACTATCTGCATCTGTTCGCGTTGACAGCACTTGGCATGATGTGGGTGCGCATGGCGCGCGCAGCGCATGCGGGGCTGAAGGCGGGAACCGGCGATACGGGATTTTACGACGCGAAACTGGCCACTGGGCGCTATTTCATGCAGCGGGTGCTGCCTGATGGCGCGGCGATGCTGACCAGGATAAAAACCGGCGCCGACGCCATGATGGCCCTGAACGCGGATGCGTTCTAATCAATAAGAACGCGGATGCGCTTTTAACTATCTTCTCATGGCGTTGATGTACCGGCGATGGTGGGAACATGGGGTCCCAGATTACCCGGATGGGCCGGGTAATGAATAAGAGAGCAAGAAGCAGGCGCTAACCTGATCAAAAAAGCCGGCCGCCGCTGTTCTGCTGGGAGGTCAATGAAGATTTTCCAGGGCGCGTTCTTCTTCGATCTGTTGTGCAAAGCGCCGTACGGTATTTTCCCACGAATCCAGAAGTTGCCGGCATGTCAGCCGCAATAGCGGCTCCATATTCTGGCTGTCTGCGATCAGCTCCAGCTGATGCACGACTATTTTCGCCCGGCCGGGGCACACATGGTGCAGGGCACACGCCGAAAGCATATGCAATGCGTCCGAGATCAGCTTTTCCGGTTTTCCGGCATGCAGGGTGGGCAGAGTGTCCTGTTCCATAAAAAAATCATCCTCCTTTTATTGGCAAAGCCTGCATTCACACATTCTGGCCTCGCATCTGCACCTTTGATCGACACCCCGGACCCAATCCCCCATACTGCGTACTATCCAGGAACGCCGCTTATTTGATAATAATTATTAATAGCATATTAATCGCCAACCATACGGCGTGTCAATGCGGTATTTTCGTGTTCACGTCACACAACCGCTGCGGGCGGAAAACCGCCAACATGCTTTCCCAATTTTGACGGATGGCTTAAGAAGGTTCCGCAATCCGCACTCAAACAGAAGGGCCCCCCCATGATCACGCGTAAATCTGGCTGGATGGACGAAGACTTGGAAATTTTTTCTGACAGTGTGCGCAAGTTCTTCGAGCGCGAGGCCCTCCCGCATAATGAACGCTGGAATCAGGAAGGCAAGATTGATCGCAATTTCTGGAACAAGGCGGGTGACGCCGGTCTGTTGTGCGTCACCATTCCGGAAGAATATGGCGGCGCAGGAGGTGATTTCCGCCATGAGGCGGTGATTGTGCAGCAAGAACAGTGGACGCATTTTTCAGGTTGGGGCAACGGGGTGCATAGTGGCATTTGCGCACCCTATATTCTGTCTTATGGCACCGAGGAGCAGAAAAAGCGCTGGCTGCCAAAGCTCGCCACCGGCGAAATGGTTGCCGCCATTGCCATGACCGAACCGGGCACAGGCTCGGACCTGCAGGCGGTGCGCACAACCGCAAAACGCGATGGCAACGAATATGTGATCAACGGCCAGAAAACCTTCATCACCAATGGTCAGCATGCGGATTTAATCATTGTCGTGTGCAAGACGGGCGACGTTTCGGGCGGCGCGAAAAACATCTCTCTGGTGGTGGTCGAGGCGGACGAAGTCACCGGCTACCGCCGCGGCCGCAACCTCGACAAGATCGGCCTGCATGCGCAGGACACCTCGGAGCTGTTCTTCGACGACGTGCGGGTGCCCGGGGACAATATTCTGGGCGGTGATGAAGGGCGCGGCTTTTACCAGCTGATGCAGCAATTGCCGCGCGAACGCCTGATCATCGCGCTGGGCTCGGTCGCTGGCATGGAGGCGGCGATTGACGTGACGGTTGACTATGTCAAACAGCGCAAGGCGTTCGGCAAGGCCCTGCTGGATTTCCAGAATACGCAATTCGTGCTGGCCGATTGCAAAGCCGAAGCTGTGGTTGCCCGAACTTTTGTGGATGAATATATTGCGCGTCTGGTGCGCGGTGAACTGACACCGGAAGAAGGCGCGGTTGCAAAGCTGTGGGCGTGCGAAACCCATTGCCGGGTTGTCGATAAATGCCTGCAATTATTTGGCGGTTATGGTTACATGATGGAATATCCCATTGGCCGCATGTATACCGACGCGCGCATACAGCGCATTTACGGCGGCACCAGCGAAATCATGCGTCTGCTGATTTCCCGGGCGCTGTAAAATGCAAACGGATCAGATCATCGCAGACTTGCAGCAGGTCGCCGCAAAGTTTGCCGGCCAGCGCACAGAACGCCTGGCGCGCACTCATCTGGAGCGGGCGGATTTTGATCTGCTGGCGCAGGCGGGTTTTTTGAAAACCGGTCTTGCCGCAAAGGATGGCGGGGTGTGGCGCGATGTCCCCCGCTCCACGCGCCCGTATGCGGAAATGATCCGCACCATTGCCATGGGGGACCCGTCCGTGGCGCTGGTGGCGGCGATGCATCCGTGCGTGCTGGCCATCTGGTATGCGGCGGGCGAGCCGCCCGCGGAACTGACGGGCGCCTGGCGCGCGCAATGTGATTGGGTTTTTGGCACGGTTAAGAACGGCGCCTGGTGGGGAACGGTAACGTCCGAGCCCGGCTCCGGCGGCGACATTATGAAAACCCGCGCCGTCGCAAAACCAACCGGCGACGCGGGGCGCTATCTGATATCGGGTGAAAAACATTTCGGCAGTGGTGCGGGCATTTCGAAATATATGTTCACTACGGCCATTGCGATGGGCGAATCCATTCCGGATGTTTTCATTCTGGGTGTCGGTGACGCCAAATGGGACGGGACCCAGGGCATCACATTGGCTGCGGAATGGGATGGCCATGGCATGAGCGCCACCCAGTCGCATGCGTTCACGTTCAATGACTTTCCGGCCATCCGCAACGCCTGGCCCGGCGCCATGATGGGGTCCGTGGCGTCAGCCACCCAACTTGGGGGCTGCCTGTTTACGGCGGTGATCGTGGCTGTGGTCGAACAGGCGCTTACCTACGCACGCAAAAAGCTGGCAGCAAAATCCGGCGACATGCGCCCCTATGAACGGGTTGAATGGGTGCGCGCAGAAAATGAGGGCTGGCTGATCCGTCAGGCCTATGACGGTATGTTGAATGCGGTGGAAAACGGGGCGGGCGGTATCGCGGCAACCGCGCGGGGTAAAGCGACGGTGGCGGAGCTGGCGGAAACCTGTCTGGGCCGCATCAGCCGCGTGGTCGGTGGCGCCAGCTTTTCTCGCGCCAGCCCGCTTGGGCGCTGGGCGCAAGATGTGCGCGCATTGGGTTTTCTACGCCCGCCCTGGGGACTGGCCTATGATCAGTTGTTTGGGCTTTCGTGGGTGAAGTAACAGATTTTACTCCGCCGCGCGTACCGGCGCATCTTCATTCATATAATCACGCAGGGTAGTACCGTTATACTCGGTGCGAAACACGCCACGCCGCTGCAATTCCGGAATCAGCATCTGGTTCAGATCGGCAAAATAGTCCGGCCCGTAATAGGATGGCGTGATCTGAAATCCGTCGCCGCCGCCTTCTTCCATCAGATACACCATATGATCGGCAACCTGTTTGGCGGTGCCGATCATTGGCCCGTTGTCGCTGCCAGATAAATAGGTAGAGGCCATTTTGCGAAGCGTCACATTGGGATCAACCTTCACGGCGGCTTCCAGCATACCCTGAATGCCGGTAATTTTAAGATTGAGATCGGCAATAGGCAAATCAATATCCAGCGTATTCAGATTATAATTCAGATGTCCACCCAGCAGCGCAAGGGATGCCTCGATTGGAATCCGCGCACGGATTTCCTGCTGGCGGGCAAGGGCTTCTGAATGGGAGTGCGCAACCAGAGGCTGCGCGCCCCAGATGATTTTAATCTGCCCCGGATCGCGGCCATATTTTTCGGCCCGCGTGGCGATGTCATCGCAAAATGAGCGCATCTGCTGGGTGTTGTTGGCCACCGCAAACACGCATTCGGCGTGACGCGCCGCAAAATCCCGACCGCGCTCAGACGCACCTGCCTGAAAAATATACGGTTTGCGTTGCGGTGAAGGCGTAACAGTCAGAGGGCCCTGCACATTATAATATTGTCCAGCATGATCGATTTTATGGACCTTGGCCGGGTCGGCAAAGATGCCATTTTCCATATCCATCAGGAGGGCGTCATCGTCCCAGCTTTCCCACAACTTGTTGACCACTTCCATATATTCATCAGCGCGGTCGTAGCGCTCATCATGTGGCGGCATATCATCCATGCCAAAATTGCGCGCTTCGCCTCTGGAGACGGATGTCACAATGTTCCAGCCAATGCGCCCTTTGGTAATGTGATCGAGCGTCGCCAGTTTGCGCGCCAGCATAAAGGGCGGATAAAATGTCGTAGACATGGTGACGGCCAGGCCGAGCTTTTTTGTCACTGCTGCAAGATAGGGGACCAGGCTAACCGGGTCAGAAGCCGGAAATTGAATTGCATAACGCACACTTGCATCATTTGTACCGCCGCCCCAGCCATCGGCAAAGAAGAACATGTCCATCTTGCCACGTTCCAGGGTCTGGGCAATTTCCACCCAATATTCGACGTCCGTCCACTGATGACGGATTTTTTCGCGCGGATACACCCACGACATGATCATATGCGGCGCCGGACAATAAATCATAAAGCCCGTCACGTGCATCTGTTTGATCATGGCCCTACGCTCGTGCGCCGTCTCCTAGGGCGATAGGCCGGAGCGTCGTCGCCATTGATGGTAATGCGCTGCATGGTGCGCGTCTGCGGGAAATAATCGGCAATTGCGCGATGCTGGGTGCTGCGATTATCCCAGAACGCGATTGAATTTCGCTCCCATTTGAAGCGCACATGAAATTCCGGGGTTTCAACATGGCGATACAGAAACTCCAGAACAGCTGTACTTTCCTTTGGCTTCATGCCGACGATTTTGGTGGTGAAAACACTGTTCACAAAAATACCGTGGCGTCCCGATACCGGATGAGTGCGGATCACCGGATGCACCGACTTGGGGCGATGGTCATTTTCATTTTTCGGCCGTCCAAACACATGCTCACTGGCGTGTTCCGCTTCCAGCCCGCACAAAAATCGCTGCATCTGGTCTGAAAGACCTTCATAGGCCGCATGCATGCTGGCAAATTCCGTGTCACCGCCGGCTTCCGGTATCACTTTGGCAAGCAGGATCGCGCCCAGATTGGGCATGGGTTCGAACGACACGTCCGAATGCCAGGCGCTGGCCGAATATTGAACTTTTTCGTCCGAATGCAGCATCAGTATTTCAGGATGCCCTTCCGGCCCCGGGATCACTGGATGCACGTGCAGGGCGCCAAAACGGCGGCCAAACTGCTTGTGCTGATCATAGCTCAGATCCTGGTCACGAAAGAAAATTACCTGATTATCCACCAACGCGTCATGAACTTCCTGAAAGATCTGATTGCCCAGGGGCTTGGTCAGGTCTACGCCGCTGATTTCCGCCCCCAGTGCCGGGGACAATTTTTTGACCTGTATGGTTTCATAGATTCTTTTCCCCGCATTTGCGCCGGACAGGCGGAAATGATTTTCCCATACGCCCCGGTCGCCCATGGGAATTTCCGGTACGGATTTATTGTCCATTTTGCCACCTATTATGTGCGATCACGATGGGTATTAATCGTCCAGGCCAGTGTATGACGATAAATCTACGCCTGTCGAGGGCCGCAACGCAGACATGCGGATAATGACTGCAACGTCCCAGTTTATATGCTTAAATAATGAAGAATTGAACCAAGGAGAACGCCAATGACCGAAGCTTATGTGTATGACACTGTTCGCACCCCGCGCGGCAAGGGCAAGGCCAGCGGCAGCCTGCATGAGGTGCCCTCGCTGGAACTGGCGACCCAGGTGCTTAAAGCGTTGCGCGACCGCAATAATCTGGACACCAGCAAGGTTGACGACGTGATTTTGGGCTGTGTCGAGCCGGTGCGCGAACAGGGGGCCGACATCGCCCGCATCGCGGTGCTGAACGCCGATTATGCCGAAAGCGTGGCGGGTGTGCAGATCAACCGGTTTTGCGCTTCGGGCCTGGAAGCCGTGAATATGGCGGCGGCGCAGATCATGTCCGGCCAGTCCGACATGACGATTGGCGGCGGCGTGGAAAGCATGAGCCGCGTTCCGATGGGGGCGGGCGGCGGCGCCTGGTCGACCGATCCGGCCATCGCCTTCAAAAGTTATTTCGCGCCACAGGGCATCGGGGCCGATCTGATTGCGACCCGTGACGGCTTCAGCCGTGCCGATGTGGACAGTTATGCCGTCGAAAGCCAGCGCCGCGCCAAACAGGCCTGGGACAACGGCTATTTCAAAAAATCCGTGATCCCGGTGAAGGACATAAACGGCCGCACCATTCTGGATCACGACGAACATATGCGCCCCGGCTCTACCATGCAGTCGATGGCGTCGCTTGAACCCTCCTTCGTGGCGATGGGCGAAATGGGCGGTTTTGACGCGGTGGCGATGCAACGCTATCCGGATGTGGAAGAAATGAAACATGTGCATCATGGCGGCAATAGCAGCGGCATTGTCGACGGCGCGGCGGGCGTGTTGCTCGGCACCCGCGAGGCAGGCAACGCCATGGGGCTGAAACCGCGCGCCCGCATTCGCGCCTTTGGATCGATCGGCTCGGAGCCCTGCATCATGCTGACGGGCCCCGCTCTGGTCACCGAAAAGGTGCTGAAACGCGCGGGCATGACGGTGGCGGATATTGATCTGTTCGAGTTGAACGAGGCGTTTGCATCCGTCGTGCTGCGCATGATGGATCAGCTCAATATCGATCATTCCAAAATGAACGTAAACGGCGGCGCCATCGCCATGGGCCATCCGCTGGGCGCCACCGGCGCGATGATTTTGGGCACCGTGCTGGACGAGCTGGAACGCCGCAATCTCAGCACCGCGCTGATCACGCTCTGCGTGGGCGCAGGCATGGGAACGGCGACGATTATCGAACGGGTTTAACGTGCCGAAAATTGATGTTGCAAAAGTTCCCAAGGTAAACAGCAGCACTTATCCCGCGAAGTTCAGGCACATTGCGGGTAACCGCACACGTCAGGCGCTGGGCGATGCAGCGGGCCTGACGCAATTTGGGGTGCGCCTGACGCGGCTTCCCAAAGGCGCTGGCACGTCAATGCGTCACTGGCATTTGACGGAGGATGAATTCATCTATGTATTGGAAGGCGAAGTGACGCTAACCACGAATGCGGGAGAAGAAATATTGCGTCCGGGTGAAGCTGCCGGTTTTCCCGCCGGGGCGGCTGATGGCCATAGCCTGACAAACAAAGGCGATGCCGACGCCGTATTTCTTGAAATTGGCACCCGGGCACATAGTGATTTGATTGAATATCCGGATATCGATATGCGCGGCATGCGCATCGGGAAATTTGGCTCTTTTACTAATAAGGCAGGTGTTCCGTACACAGAATACTGATGGTACGTAATGCGCTGTATCACCCCCACCCCACACCTCCCCACAAGGGGGAGGTGTGGGGGTACGGAAAAACGTCATGGTCATCGCAGCGTAATGACCTAAAAAAGGCATAGCAGGGAGCGAAAAATGCAACAGATGAAATTCGAAGTGGACAGCGACGGCATCGCCACCATCACCTGGGATATGCCGGGGCGGAGCATGAATGTCCTGTCGGATGATGCGCTGGCGGAGTTTTCCCAATGTGTCGAACGCATCAAAAGCGATGCCGCGATCAAGGGTGCGGTGATCACCAGCGGCAAGAATTCGTTTCTGGCGGGCGCCGATCTGATGATGGTGCAGGCGACCGCTACCGGCAATCCCAAACACAGCCACGAACAACGCGTGGATGCGCTCTATGCCAGCCCGATCATCGGCTTTAGCGGCATTTTGCGCGCACTGGAAACCTGCGGCAAGCCGGTGGCGGCCGCCATCAATGGCACGGCGCTGGGCGGCGGGCTGGAAATACCGCTGGGCTGTCATTACCGGGTGTGCGCCGATAATCCCGGCATCCAGATCGGCCTGCCGGAATCCAAGGTTGGCCTGCTGCCCGGCGGTGGCGGCACGCAACGTCTGCCGCGCCTGATCGGTATTCCCGCGGCGCTGCCCATGCTGTTACAGGGCGAGCCGGTGTCACCGCAACAGGCGTTGAAACTTGGTATTGTTCATAAAGTGGTCCCGGCGGGCGAAATCGTAAAAGAAGCCAAGCGCTGGATCAGGGAAAGCCCCGATGCGGTGCAGCCCTGGGACAAGAAGAATTATAAAATACCCGGCGGTGGCCCCTATGACGGCGGCCCGGCGGCGGAAATATTCGCCATGGCCATCGCCAATCTACGCAAGGCCAGCTATGGCAACTACCCCGCGCTGGAGGCGATTGTGGCCTGCGTATACGAAGGCGTTCAGGTTCCCATGGATGCGGGTCTGCGCATTGAAACGCGGCATTTGGTAAACCTGTTCCAGCATCCCAGCGCCAGCAATATGGTGCGCTCGCTGTTTATTTCCAGCGGAGAACTGGCCAAGGGCGCGCGACGCCCGAAGGCGGCCGCGAAATCTGAATGCAAAAAAATCGCCGTGCTGGGCGCAGGCATGATGGGTTCGGGCATCGC